>DASUTP010000641.1:0-5253 GCA_036374515.1 Chryseolinea sp.
CAAAGGAATAACTGATAGTCTGGGTAGCCGGAAAGTTGTCCTAACTTTTCCGCCAGCTGCTCCTGAATGGGATTTCGTATGCTGTTGGAATAAAACGCAATATTCCGTAGCTGACCGGTAAGTGCTTCAACATAGGTCGGATGGGAATGGCCTATTGAAATCACGGCGTGTCCTCCGTACAGGTCGAGATATTTTTCACCTTTCTCGTCCCAAAGCCAGGATCCCTCCGCCTTTACGGGGGTTATTTTAAAAAGGGGGTAGACGTCAAATAGTTTCATAAGCTGAAAGCTGAAAGCATAAAGCTTAAAGCTCTTGGGTGTTTTGTTTACTTCTTACTTTTTTAATAAGAGATATAAGCATTGCCTTTACCTCGTTAATATCTTTATCTAAGGAGTTATATATAGTACGGTCTACATATTTTAACTCCACAGACAGGAATGATAAGTATTGAACCTCTTGAATTGATCCGAACGCCTGCTGAAGGTGTTTGGCGAAATCCAGTTGTGTATGCCTCCCACAACCTTCTGCAATATTCGTAGGTGCCGACGCTGCAGCCCTACGAATCTGTCCGGTAAGACCGTATTGCTCTTCCCTTGGAAAAGCTTTTGTTACTTCATAAATGGAAAGCACCAAGCGATGCGCTTTTTCCCACACAACGAGTTTTCTGTAATCTCTCATATAACGTTTTTTTATTAGTGAACATTTCCTTCATTATCTAGTTATCCCAAAACGCTCCCACCAGCTTTAAGCTTTATGCTTTAAGCTTTATGCTAAAAAACTATGCTCTTCAACCTCAACCCTGCATCCTCTTCAAACCCGCTCATGAGATTCATATTCTGAACGGCCTGGCCCGAGGCGCCTTTTAAAAGATTGTCGATGGCAGAATGGATAACAAGCTTGTCTTTTTCTTTTTCCAGGCTGATGAGACATCTGTTGGTGTTGACGATTTGCTTAAGGTCGATCACTTCATCCGCGACAAACGTAAAGGGATCATCATTATAAAAATCGCGGTAAAGTTTTTTCATGTCATCCAGTGAACCGCTGACCGTAACGCAAGAGCTGACATAGATTCCCCGCGGGAAGTCTCCGCGCCAGGGAATAAAATTTACCTCACCTGAAAACTGGGGCTGGAGTTGCCTGAGGGTCCTGTTGATCTCCCTGATGTGCTGATGGGTCAGTGTTTTATATGCGGAAATGTTGTTTGCCCTCCAAGTAAAATGGGTCGTCTCCTGAAGCTTTTGTCCGGCGCCTGTGCTACCCGTTATTCCAGTGACATAAGCTTCTTTTAAGATGCCCGCCTTCGCTAACGGCACCAAGCCAAGCTCGATCGCTGTGGCAAAGCAGCCGGGATTAGCGATGTTTTTGGCGTTCTTGATTTCGTCGCGATTCACCTCGGGAAGGCCGTAGATAAACGTCCGGTCATTGATGCTTTCACCCAGCCTGAAATCCTGACTTAGGTCTATTATCCTGACAGATGGTGCAACAGTGTTCTCCTGGAGAAATTTTTTGCTCTCGCCATGGCCAAGACATAAGAAGATCACATCAACATCTTGCTGTATAGTGTCGGTGAATGTCAGGGTAGTTTCACCGAGGAGGTCCGGGTGAGCAGAATACAAAGGGTTGCCCGCGTTACTTCTGCTGTGAACAAAAGTCAACACTGTATTGGGATGATTCAACAACAGCCGGATTGTCTCACCACCGGTATATCCTGCACCGCCCACGATTCCCACCTTGATCTTCTTCATGATATTCTTTTTTTAAGTTTTGGAATTTTCAGCCTTGACCTGATGATAGATCATGGTTTGATTTCCAAAAATTTTTGAAAAACCTCTTACGTCATCGCCGGTCCAACCCAAGTTCATCTCGCCATATTTTCCAAATTTGGACGACATCAGATCATTTGCAGAGTCAATACCCAAAATCTGAAAACGATAAGGGAACAACTGAATTTTTATCTCACCAGTTACCTGTTGTTGCGTGCTCGTCAGGTAAGCTTCTATGTCACGCATAACAGGGTCAAGATACTGTCCTTCGTGAAGCCAATTTCCATAAAATTGAGCCAGCTGATCTTTCCAGCTTAACTGCCATTTCGTGAGAACGTGTTTCTCCAGCGCGTGATGGGCTTTGATAACAACCATGGGTGCTGCCGCTTCGAAACCCACCCGGCCCTTTATGCCGATGATCGTGTCACCCACGTGCACATCACGGCCGATTCCGTAGGCTCCCGCGATTTTTTGCAGTGCCTGAATTGCCTCCGTCGGATGATTGAAACTTTCCTGATTTATTTTCCGGAGCTCACCTTTGTCAAAGTAGAGCGTAACTTCTTCCGAATTAGTCTTGCTGACCTGCGTAGGCCATGCCGATTCGGGTAGCATCCCCATCGACTTGAGTGTTTCTTTTCCTCCTACGGAGGTACCCCATATCCCCTTATTAATCGAGTACATGGCTTTCTCGAAGTTCATTTGAATACCCTTCGATTTCAGGTAACTAATCTCCTCCTCACGGGAAAGCTTGAGATCCCTGATCGGTGTAATGATTTCAACACCAGGAATTAAGACATGAAAGATCATATCGAACCGGACCTGATCGTTTCCTGCTCCAGTGCTACCGTGGGCGACAGCAGCCGCGTTCAATTCCTTCGCGTAGTTTGCAGTAGCCAACGCCTGAGACATCCGCTCGGCACTGACGCTTAAAGGATACGTATTATTTTTCAGGACATTCCCATAGACAAGAAACCGGATGACTTTATCATAATAGTTTTTGGTCTCATCCACCGTTTTATGGGACGCGACGCCAAGATCTTTAGCACGTTGCTCGATCGCTTTTAACTCTTCTGCATCAAAACCGCCGGTATTGACCGTGATTGTGTGGACCTCAAAACCCCGGTCGTCGCTTAAATATTTCACGCAATACGAGGTATCGAGGCCGCCACTGAATGCTACAACTACTTTCTTTTTCATCTTAATATTTTGAATTTATCACCAAAGTATAATGAAGAGGGCATAATCATCCCTTCCGATGTCGAGCGTAATTTCAAACATGAATGCTGGATTACCAAAAAAATATGCCCAGTAAAGACCTCCTCTTAAGGGAAGAGTCGCCGGCCACATCTTCTTTTTTACGGAAGGATTTGAGCAGCACAAACTGTTTGAAACGAAGCCATCGCTCAAACAATTTTTGATTGCCCTTAAACTCACGGTGACGGTGAGCAGGTTCAGCTTCCGCCATGACCGGTTGGGGTTCAGCCGCCTTTGCTTCGGCTTTCGCCAATTCGGCAGCCTTTATTTTGGCTTCAGCTTCAGCCGGGTCAAACAGCATGGCAGTACACATACAGTTCTTACGTCCTTTGCTCATCAGGATTTCGTAGTTCACACAACTCTGACACCCTTTCCAGAACTCCTCATCATTGGTTAGTTCTGAATAAGTGACCGGTTCATAGCCAAGATCTGAATTGATCTTCATTACGGCGAGTCCGGTGGTAAGGCCAAATATTTTGGCGTCAGGATATTTTTCCCTGGAGAGCTTGAAAATTTTCTTTTTGATTTCAGTGGCTACGCCCGTCTTACGGAAAGCAGGTGCCACAATAAGCCCGGAATTGGCGACATATTTACCATGTTCCCATGCCTCGATATAACAAAATCCCACCCACTTGCCGTCTTCCGTCGTGGCAATAACTGCCTTTCCTTCCCGCATTTTCATTTCAATGTAGGCTGGTGAACGCTTGGCAATTCCAGTGCCCCGCGCTTTTGCGGACTCTTCCATCTCTGTTGTTATGGTTTCCGCGTAGTGTATATCGTCAGGAGTTGCTATCCTGACAATGAGTTTGAGATTTTCCAATTTCTTTTTTAAAAGTTGCAGTGACTGATTATAACAACCGTGCCAAATGCACAAAAGCGCAATGTCCTTGACATTCCGTCTTCATTTTGTTGGAGATGCAGGTATCAGATACGCACGAAGCGCGTAGGGCGGGGTCGCCTGGTCACCATGCAGGCAATAGGATAGAACTGAAAAGTTCTTTTCGAGTGGCAAGCAGCAATAGCCGCTGATATTATGGTGAACAATGTTTTCAATTTCTTTCTGTCGTTTAGGTTGAACGTTAGAGGAAACTCATTCAGTTAGTTTTTTTGGTTTTGATACTAAATGCAAAATTAAACGATAAAGTTTGGTAAAAGGCAAGGTTTTGGTCTAAAAGAATCAAAAAAATTTTACTAACGAAAGTTTGTAATGAATCGGGAAGAGCCGCGTTATGGTATTCAAGTAGTTAATTATCTTTGCCCCATCGTTAAACATTATGCAAGCAAAAAAAATAGTTGTCGCCGGAATTTTCTTTTTCTTAATGATCACGTTAGCAATAATCTTCCGGCCAATCCCCACTTCATCACCTGAAAATACGATTGTTTTCACCGGCGTGATCGAACAGGTCGTACAAGCCGGAAACAACAGCGTCGTGTTCAAGCTCAAGAATGACAAAAGGTTTTATTACATCGAAGAGGAACTGGGCAAGGGACTCTCATTTGCTGAACTGCAACAGGAACTTTCCGGTAAGACCGTGCAAATTACCTATGTAAAACATTGGACGCCCATCGATCCGCTCAGAGTGATGTACGTGACAAAAGTTGATCTGAACAAGATGACATTGTACTCCAGCAACCAGCGCTGAGATCCTTACTCTTGTGTCCTTACAAGGACGAGCTTCCCGATTTTTTGGACGACAGTCTCTTTAACATAAAGCATCATCTTAAACACGTAGACTCCGTTTGGCAGCGGATTGCCACGGGAATCAGTTCCATTCCAGCTAAGCTCATTTGTGCCGGTGTGGAACGAAGGGTCCTCGTAATTTCCGAAATGGCCAAGCACCCGCCCGTTGACATCCATGATCTGCATGTCAAACGCATCCGGTAGCACGTCTCCGGTGATTACCACCTTGAAATAAACTTCGTTTACAAACGGATTGGGATATGGGTCATTTATGGTAACAGAAGTTTCACTGTTTATGGTAAACTGAATCTCGTATGGCTCACTTCCGCTACTGTTAGACTGACTATCGGTGGCTTCTACACGCAGCGTGTATACGCCATTGGCCAAATTAGCCGGCCTGAACTCAACGGTAAAAGGAGCGCTTTCTGTTGCGGGATACCATTTCACCTCACTCCCGGAGAGAGGAACGGGTCTCGGATTGCACGGCTCCGTATCGCAAGGAAACGACAGGAACACTTTTATGCCTGCGGTGTCGGTTTTAAGAATGTAATTATT
>DASUTP010000642.1:0-9696 GCA_036374515.1 Chryseolinea sp.
GTCTGCCAGCAACCTCGCCAGCTTGATTGCCCCTAGTCCGGAGAATAAGATTTTCTTCAGGAGAGAATATAATACACAGGTTGAAAGTGAGATCATCGCCGATCCGCAGGCAGGCGAGTCATTTCTGCTGAGCAAACTTAAGGACAAAGCGCAGAATATCGGAGGACAGTTATCCGGACGTGTTTACATCCTGACTGGCTCGCGCACCGCTTCTGCCAGCGAACTGATCATCAATGGGCTGAGACCCTTCATGGAAGTATTTCTCATTGGCGATGTTACCTATGGCAAAAATGTCGGCTCCATTTCACTTTATGATAAAAATAATTCTAACAACAGGTGGGGTATGCAGCCTATCGTTGTGAAGGTTTACAATTCCCTTAATCAGTCAGAATACAGTCAGGGTTTCGCGCCCGACATAGAAGACAAGGATAACAAGCTTTACCTCTATCCGCTTGGCGACTTGCGCGAAGAGTTGTTAAGCAAAGCAATTGAAAAGATCACTGGTGTTCCCGCGCCTGGCCGAAAGGCGATGGCGGAGACACGAACGGTGATCGGTCACTCCCTGGACGACAAGAGAAGAAGTTTTGTTTTAAGCGTAGAACAGCCAACAACGTTGCAATGATGATGATGGAGTTCTTTCCAGGATCAAACTTGGAATCTGGAACCAACCACCTCTAACCCGATTGGCACCTTTCGGATCCGTTTACCCGTAGCGGCAAAGATTGCGTTCAATACGGCGGGCACGCCTAGCGGACTGGATATTTCGCCGATGCCCCACGGTCTCTCGTCCTGGCTCGGTACAAAATGTACATCGATGGGCGGACATTCGTCCATGCGTAATAATTTGTTTTCGTGAAAATTACGCTGCGTGGCCCTTCCATTTTTAATGGGATAGCCGCCATACATCAACGCAGTAAGGCTCCACACAATACCGCCCTCGATTTGATTGGCCGCTCCCGACGGATTGATCACCTTGCCACAATCAACCCCTATTGTCATTTTCTTAATCGTTAACTTGTTATCGTTCACGGCAACTTCTGCAACTACCCCACAATAACTATTGCCATAGGGGCAAACTGCCAATCCCATACCCTCTCCAGGTTCCATTTTTTTGCCCCACCCTGCTTTTTCTGCAGCAAGCCTCAGCACACGGATAATGCGTGAGCTTGATACGGGATAAATATCCCCCACAAAAACATCGCGACCTTCTTTCAGAAGACTTAGCCTGAATTGGTATGGGTCGACCTTGAGCTCCGCTGCGATCTCGTCGATAAAGCACTCACTGTAAAAACGTCCATGCCCAACTACTCCGCGCCAGGCAGAGGAATGGACGAGCTCATCATCAATGAGATCTTCGAAATCAAAACGAATGTTTGGAATATCGTATGCCATTGCCGGTATCTGTGGGTCGGCGTATTTCGCAGCCCAGGTATAGGATCTAAGTTCCTTTTCATACCATGCATAAAGGTGATTCTCCTTATCAAGCGCTACCTGATATTCCAGGTGCTGAAAGAGATGCCCCAGGTTTGCCTGGTGATCGTCCTCCCTTGTCCAGATCATTTTCACAGGCAGGTTTCCAAGTTCTCTGGAGATAAACGCCGCTTCAACTGCCATGTCCGGATAATACCGGCGTCCAAAACCGCCGCCCGACGGGAAGAGATGAACCTTGATGCTATCCTCCGGAAATTTGAATACCCGGTTTAGTTCGCTTACGATCAAGTGGGGTGCCTGCGTACCCAACCATACGTCGCATCCCTTGTCGGTGACGTGGGCCGTACAGTTGAGGGGCTCCATGCAAGAATGAAGCTGGTGTGGAAAGACATAGGATGCCCGAATTGTTTTGCGCACATGGGTAACGTTAGACACAGCATTTTCGTCGCCAACGTACCCCGTAGGGTCCGTTTTATGCAAAGCCCGTTTCTCCACCATCCTCTCAAAATCCTGCGAGCTTAATGTTCCGTTGATCCCTTCCTCCCAGGAAATTTTTAAGGCCTCCTGCCCTTTCTTGACCGCCCAAAACGAATCACCAGCTACAACGACGCCTTCACGGATATCGTACGGCATATAAGGAGCGTGTATCTGAAGGCCTGCAATGGGTTGTGTAGAAAAAACCTTCTTTACACCCGGTATTTTAAGTGTTTGAGAGGCATCAAAACTTGTGAGCTTCCCTTTGAATACCGGGCACCGGGCAATAACTGCGTATAGCATCCCCGGGACCTTTGCATCGATACCGAATTTAAGCTCTCCCCTCACCATGCCCGGAATTAGTTTAGAGGTTTTCGGTTTGCCGATAATTCTAAAATCAGTTTGCTCTTTTAGAGACACAACGGCAGGAATGGCCATCACGGCCGCAAGCTTCGCGAGTTTGCCAAAATCAATTCTCTTCCCCGTAGTTCTGTTGATTACCATGTGGCTTTGAGCGTAGCACGCTGAGGAGGCTACATCCCAATGTTTTGCCGCCGCTTCAACAAGCATCTGCCTTGCCGTAGCTCCAGCCTTTCGCAGGATATCCCACTGGTAGATGATCGTGCAGCTTCCCCCCGTATCGTGACCACCATTCGCATCGTTCTGATATCGTTTCAAGTCCGCGGAGGGAAATTCAATTTTGACCCGCTCCCAATCGGCACATAGTTCATCTGAAAATATTTGCGCCATGGCCGTGGCAATTCCCTGTCCCATCTCATGTTTTACAAATTGAAAGTAAATGCCTCCATCAGGCATGATCCTGACAAAATCGCCAATCGTATTTGAATCGTCGGCAATGGCGCCTGTCGATAGTTTAATTGCTGAAGCGTGGAAGGTCATCATAAAACCTCCACCCATTATCGCTGTCGATCTGATGAAATCTCTTCTTTTCATTTTGACGGAGTTTGCGCGTTGATCAATGCGGCCTTTCTGATTGCCCTGAAGATCCTTTGATAGGTTCCGCAACGACATAAGTTTCCTCTCATCCCCATTTCGATTTCATCGTTGGAGGGATTTGGTTTCTGACTTAGCAGTGCGGCGGCATTCATGATTTGGCCCGCCTGACAGTAGCCACACTGGGGTACGTCCAGTTCTTCCCATGCCAGCTGAAGCGGGTGCTGACCATTTGATGATAATCCCTCGATGGTTGTGACCTTTTTGTCGCCTACTGCCGAGATCGGTACAGAGCATGAGCGCACGGCCATTCCGTCCAGGTGAACCGTGCAGGCGCCGCACTGAGCAATGCCACAGCCATATTTAGTTCCGGTTAATCCTACAATATCTCGGATGACCCAGAGCAAAGGCATGGTGGGATCGGTTTCCACCGCATAGGGCTTCCCGTTAACTGTCAATTGAATGATTGCCATGATCAAATGTTTTCGTTGCAATACGTGCAAACAAATGACCATCAAAAAATTCAACGATGCCGGAATATTGGACGAGTGTACCCGCAGCCAGATATACAATGCCTTTTTCAGACGAAAGGCCTTTGTCGAAACAGCCTGTGGCTTAATTTCAGCCGCATTGAACGCAAGAAGCTGTTGAACAAGGAGAATTATTTGAGGCTAAGGAAGTTTTGGTGTTATTGAATACTTGTATGATTTGAAATGGAGCACGCATACAATGTGCTATATGAAAACGTCCGTATGTTGGCGAGTTCGGCGGTGTCGACGTATACAAGACAATCATTTTGCGAGAGCGTTTAAGCGCAAACCTAGCGCTGAAGAAAAAAACGTTTAAGCAATCAATAGCCGATCTTGTCTGCCTTGTTTGCCCAAAGCTTGAAAGCCTCCAGCCCTTTCTCTCTCCCGCATTGTTCCGCAGGAATCTCCCGCTCATCGACAGGCATCAAAATCTCTTTATAGATAAAATCGTCATCGAAATTTATGTCTGCGGCGTCCTGGCGCGTGCAAGCGTAAACAATTCTATCGGGCCGGGCCCAATATATTGCGCCGAGACACATGGGACAAGGTTCGCAGGAGGTGTATACCGTACAGCCCTGCAGTTGATGTGTGCCAAGCTGTTGGCAGGCATCGCGAATGGCCACCACTTCGGCATGCGCCGTAGGGTCGTGCGTGGAAAGAACTTTGTTGTTGCCTCGCCCAATCACTACGCCATTTTTCACAATTACGCATCCAAATGGCCCGCCAGCATTCTGCGTAACCGCACTCACGGCAAGTTCTACAGCCATCTCGATAAAAGCTAAGTCCTGATTCCTTTCCATTCCATTATGTTTTTACCCGAAAGATCCGTCATACTAAACGCAAAGCACTCTGGTAAACCCGCGACTCGTAAAAATTTTCCGGCACAATTTAATCCCGATATGACCACGCCGGTCGACTTATGATTATGAACACCTGATAGCAGCTATGCGCTGGTATTGCCGCTCGCATGCGGAAGTGCTGAGTTCGCGGAAGCTGAGTTGTCATTAGCATTTACATTAATTTTTTATGCGTGCGAAAGACAGCTCCGAATTCTTTGCGTGCTGCTGATGAGGCTGTGATGTTATTTTATTTTTCTGATCTGAACGGCGAATGCTTTCGCAGGATTTGTTATGAACATCAGATCGACATCCTTTTGCGTGAACCCGCTTTTCTTCAGTTCAGGAATAAAATCCGTGAAGAT
This sequence comes from Chryseolinea sp., assembly GCA_036374515.1. Taxonomy (GTDB): domain Bacteria; phylum Bacteroidota; class Bacteroidia; order Cytophagales; family Cyclobacteriaceae; genus Chryseolinea. The sequence goes on from DASUTP010000642.1 coordinate 4,591, forward strand.
GCAGGTATATGGATTAAATTGTCCACCACCCGGTTCACCCACGTGATACCATCCTGAATCCTGCGAAACCAGCACCGATCCAAGCAGATTTTTTTCTTTCATCTTTTGCAGGAACTGCAAGTTTTCCGGGATCGAGGAAGGATTAACCCCATCAAACGATACCCAGCTTCCACGTTGGGCGGCGTCAGTGTGATATGCAATATCCTTTTCATTTTGCGCGTGAATCCAGATCCTCGCCGACGGCGAGACGCCGCGGCGTTCCAAAATTGCGAGTTGCCGGTTCGCCGCCTCACCGTCTCCGGTGTGAATTCCAATGGTTAACCCTGTCGACAAATGGGTAAGCGCCGCGGCATCGACAATTTTCTCCTGGACCGCAGACAAAGGCGCCTTATCGACACCAGATTTGATCATGCCGGGTTTGATACCCGTTCCTTCTATCCCCTTCTCCCACTCGGCAATCCATCGCGCAGCCAGTTGCTCAGGCGTTTCCGAATAAGCGTGCTGTGGCAGGTACTTTTCTTTGGCAGCTCCATAATAACCAGTGGGGGTAACAATGTTCAAACCGGAAGCTTTTGCCAGCCGTTGCAGCAACATGACATCTCTTCCGATATAGGGGGGTGTGCAATCAATAAATGTACGGCATCCCCTTTGTTTGATGTCATGAAGGAACGGCAGGGCTACTCTAAATACTTCGTCTGCATTGTAACGATCCCTGGTAACTTTATCGGCACCTATAAAGTCGACTAAAATATGCTCGTGAGAAAGCGTGAAACCTGTTTCATCAGGCTGCAACATACCGTTGACCGCCACGATAGCCGGCCCGCTTCGCTCTTGTGCCAGTAGCGTAGAAGAAAAAAACTGGGAGGCGGCCAGCAGCGTACTCCCCTGCTTTATAAATGTACGTCTGTTGCTGATAGACATAAGCGTCTTGGATCGGATTGCCAATATACACCGATTCGGCTGATCTATGAAAGTAAAGCAAGGCGAATCGCTGATGCTAATTTAAGTTTCAGCCCGCGGTTTTTACTGTTGGCTGGATCAGGTCCCACAAATTGCCATAGAGGTCTTCAAAAACTGCAACCGTCCCATAAGATTCTTCTTTGGGTGGCCGTACGAATCGAACGCCTTTTTGAAGAAGGTCAGTATAGTCACGTAAAAAATTATCTGTATGCAAAAAAAGAAACACACGGCCTCCGGTTTGATTCCCCACGAAAGTACGCTGCCTTTCGTTTGCTGCCTTTGCTAACAGCAGACAGCATTCTCCGGTGCCCGGTGGCGCGATCAAAACCCAGCGTTTCGTTTCGCTTAGCTTGGTGTCTTCGACCAAGCGGAAATTCAACTTGTCTGTGTAAAATCGGATTGCGTCATCGTAATCTTCAACCACCAGTGCAATATGAGCAATCCGTTGTTCTTTCATTACAAATTACCCTAATTATTCGTATCTCAATGAATCTACAGGATTGCTTCTCGCTGACCTTACTGTATGGTAACTGATCGTCAGAAGCGCAATTGTCAAAGCTATAACTCCTCCGAGTATGAATAAAAAAGGGTTGATCGCGATACGGTATGCAAAACTCTCGAGCCATTTCTGCAGGAGCCAATAGGTTACCGGACTCGCTACAATAAATGAAATTATCAGAAGCAAGGTAAAGTTACGGGAGAGCAAGACCGTAATTTGCGTTTCAGTGGCGCCGAGCACTTTTCGAATTCCAATTTCTTTTATCTTTCGTGCCGTAGTAATAGCGGCAAGTCCAAACAGGCCCATACAAGATATCAGGATTGCCAGACCGGCCATGATTGCTACAACGGAGCTCATTTGCTGATCCGTGCGATATAACCTTTCGAAGTGTTCATCCAGAAAGGAGTAATCGAACGGATAGGAAATATTGTCATCCCATAATTTTTTCACCAGCGCTATCGCCTCTTGTGCATGCACTGCGTCAATCTTTACAGACATCTCATCGTAACCCCATTCCGGATGCACAGACATCTGCAGAGTATTGATTTTATAATGAAGTGAATTGAAGTTGAAATCTTTGGCGACGCCGATGATGGTCCCCAGACTATCATTATGATACCATCCATGTCCCGCTTTCGTCCCTATAATTTCTTTGATACCAAGTTCTTTGGCAAACGATTCGTTGATGATAAACGCCATATCTTTATCCGTGGCTACGTCCTTGGAGAACGACCTTCCGTCCTTCAGCTTAATACCATATACGTCAAGGTATTCGTAATCAACGTTTACATTTGACGGTGTAATGCTAAATACTCCCGTATCACCCTTCACTTTAAAACCTGACTGGTGGAAATTTTCGCCCAGCCGCTGCCCGCTTGCGGTAACCCCCAGGATAAACGGGCTCCGCTTCAGTTCTGTCCGGAGGGTCTCAAACTTCTCATTTGCCTCTCCGTTCATGTCGACTAACATGATTTGTTCTTTGTTGAATCCGAGATCTTTATTCTGCATGAAGGACAACTGCTGTATAACAATAAGCGTGCTGACGATCATCGCCAGCGATAGCCCAAACTGGACCACCACCATGCTGCTCCGGAAAAAAGAACGGCCAGTTCCCTTGCCTCCACCTTTTAGCACCCGCGACAGGGTAAACGAAGTCATGTAAAATGAAGGATAAATCCCTGTCATTACACCCAGAACCAACGTTACGGCTAGTGTGTAAAAAATGTTTATCGGACTTTCAATAAATGTCAGCAACGATAATTGCCGGTCCAGCGCAACATTTATTAACGGGATAAAAAGCAGGCTAAATGCAACGGCTAATGTCAACGCAAAAAAAGCAAGGAGTGTCGATTCAAAAATAAACTGTACGAACAGCTGCGTTTTTTTTGCGCCTACGGTTTTTCTGACACCGATCTCCTTCCAGCGGTGTGAGGCGCGGGCCGTCGTCAGATTCATAAAATTCAGACTGGCAATAAGCAGGATAAAAATACCGACTATAGAAAATATGTCCAGGTATTCGCCATTAAACTTCCTGTAATTATTGTAATCATGTTCAATATCCGTCGACGCCAAGTGCACATCCTTAAGCCGTTGCAAAAACAAAACGTAGAACTTGTTGATGTCGGGATTGTCCATATGCCGACTCATGAATGCGGGAAATTTTGCCTCCAGTGAACTTATATTTGTGTTTGCATGCAAAACCAAATAAGTGTTTAGAAAATTGCTGCCCCATCGGTCATTGAAATTCTTTTCTTCCGATGTCACCGTTGTCATCGACACCAATGCGTCAAACTTCATGTGGGAATTTTCAGGCACCTCGCGAAGTATTCCGGTGACCTTATACTGCTTGTCACGGAACGTGACCATGTTTCCCATCGCCTCATCCTTGCTGTCGAAAAATTTGAGGGCAGTTTTTTCCGTGAGCATGATGCTATAGGGGTCATCCAGGGCGGTCGCGCGGTCACCCTGAACCACTTCGAAATCAAAAATCTCGAGAAAGGTGCTATCGACGGTGGCCAGGAATGGCAGCAGAAACTTTTTTTCATCCCGGGTCAGCAACTGCTTTGGCCGGCACATAAAACGCGCATAGTTTTCAATTTCCGGAAAATCCTTCAGCAGGCTTGGGCCCATTCCGGGCATTGACAGTGCGACTTTTTGAAGGTTGGTACCCGGAAAATTCTGAACCTCATCGAGCCTGTAAATTCTTTCATTTTTTGTATGAAACGCATCGAAACTTCTTTCATCGTAAATAAAAAGGTATATGGCCATGCACGCGCTCAGTCCGATGGCAAGGCTGAAAATATTGATGAACGCATACAGTGGACTCTGCCGGATATTGCGCAGGGAAATGAGGAGGTAGTTTCTTAACATAGGTAGAGAATAAGGTAAGGTACTACCAAAAAATTGAATGGTTACGGCCGCAAAGTCAAAATTTTAGGAGGTTAAAAAATGTAACTCCTTGGCTGCAGGTTTAACGCGTTTGCTCCAACGTACTGACTAGGGATTTGCGCCTTGATCTAACCCCATTTCTCAAAAACCACCCAGCCAGGCTTTTTTCCAAATTTCAGACCCCTTTTTCTTTTGTGATTTTCAACGCATAAACCACTCATTGGACTAAATGATCTGGAACAAGAATGTTACGCCAACGTGGTTATGCATGCCAAATGCCTTGCGTTTTTAAGGAGATGACAACCGTCTTTTTTACGTGTTTATCGTTTGTGATTGCCGGCCAGTTCCCCGATAGGCATTCCCTCGGCGAGCGCCTTTAGGCGTTCTAACGCTGCCGGCCACATCGACAGGAAGTGCTCCCCGTCCTCCTCTGTGATATCCTGGTCGATCGTTAATTCCGTTTTACCGTTTACGGTCTTCAGAGTGTAGTTTTCAATGGCGCCGGACCATCCTTTTTTTCGGCCTTCATCCAGATTTTCGATGCCGTTCTTCAAAATTCCCAGGTGCCTGAACGACATCACCTCATTAGGGGTATTTTCAGCGATCATCGATACAAGCCCGCGGTTCCTTCCATCCAGGAAAAGAATCTTACTGCCAGGCTTCCAATCCGTTTCCGTCCTTGAGCCCTTGGCAAAAGCAGAAGTCCATTGCGGGTACGTGTCATCGCTCCAAAGCGTTTGCCACACTTTTTCCCGCGGCGCATTTATCGTGGTCTTAAATTGATAGCGTTCCATAACTGAAAATTTAAAGGTTAACATCGACCATTGATTTTTTTAACACCTCTGCACTTTTAATGTTTCGTGCCATGGTGCCGCAACCAAAAATCGAACGGAAATAGATCGCTGAATTCTCGCGTTATGCCTTAAAGGTCAGAACGTTAACGCCACAACGAAAGGATCGAGCGCTCAACGGCCTTAGGGGTGTTTGTTCATGGAATAGCTTCATTCCGCCACCCAACGTCACGGGATTTTACTATGAAAATGAATCATCGACAACGTGATTTTGAAGAAGGCTGGACACGGAAGATGCGCCCCCGTAAGCTACGATGTCTCCCTCATGCACTTTAAGATATTGATTACGTCCGGAGCGCTGCCGTGGTGGGCAAGGATAGTATTTCCCACACCCGGACCATACTCGGTGCTCCGCCAGTAAGTTGTAGATTTTTTGATTTGTCTTAAGACGCGGTCACAATGCAACCT
>DASUTP010000643.1:0-6369 GCA_036374515.1 Chryseolinea sp.
ATTTGGGTCATTGATGGTGCCGGTAAATTTCCGGAAGAAACCATTCGGCCCGTGTACCTCGAAATGATATCCCCCATTCGCAAATTCGCTTTTATCCCAAGTGTCTTTCAAACTGTCTCCTGCATTTAAAGCATACGAACGATGACTGAAATCGCCGGCATACCCAAAAACGTGAAACGGCGCGCCTGCGGACCGGCGTCCAAAAATATTGTTTGCCGCAGCAAATTGAATTTGAAACGAACGAGCGTCAGCGCTGAGGTTACCGTCAACATACAACTCATACGGTAGTGCGCGGGAAGGCCTTGTGCCTTTTTCCTGCCTCGGTAACACAGAATCCGAAGGCTGGATCTTTGCACGATCGATTTCTGCCTTAGTCAACGCATGAAAGCCGCTTGGCGTTTTTTTAAACTGCGCCTTATGAATGGCCTCAACAAACTCATTCCTTGAAATGGATTTTGGCAGCGATATCTTTTCTCCTATATAAGGTTTGAATGCCGCCGTCAAGTCGCCGCAAACTGCACGCCGCCAGTCGCTGATGTTCGATTCTTCAATTTTCCTTCCTGTCTTGTGACTGAGAAACTTTTCCAAAAATTGCAGCACGGATGTGTGATCGAATACTTGTGAGCATACTGCGCCGCCCCGGCTCCACGGTGATGCAATTACTAACGGGACGCGGTAACCCAGACCTATTGGCCCACCCCTGGCATATTTAGCCGGTTTACGTTGCAGGTCCTTCTCCAGGGAAACGTATTCGGTGTGGAGATCGATGTTAGCCGAAACGAGGCCGGTGCCTTGCTTGTCAGGTACGGGCGGAACAAATGGTGGAACGTGATCAAAGTAGCCATCGTTTTCATCGTAACATAATATAAATATCGTCTTGCTCCATACATCGGGATTTTTTGTAAGGATATCCATCGCCTCAGAGAGGTACCATGCTCCATACCAGGGCGCGCCTGGATGGTCAGAAAAATTTTCGGGCGCGACCAGCCAAGATACGGTAGGCAGCTTGCCATTTTTTACATCGCTCCGGAATTGGTGAAGAACATCTCCTTTAGGAATTTTCATTTCGCGTGCAATACTTCCGTCGTTGTATTGTAGCGATGTAAGCTCATGATAGTGAGGATCGTTGGCATTGGTGCAGAACGCTTTTTCGTGAAGGGCTTTTTCTCTCTGCGACAGCTTCGCATAGTTTTCGGGTGTATATTTTTCGAGCGCCTGAATAGATTGTTCCAACGCCTGCTTTCCCTTCTCAATCCTCCCCTTTAGCTGAAGGTATTCTTCGCTGGCCTTTTGCAAGGTCGCTAGTTTTGCTTCGGCTTCGCGGATGCGGCTGCGCATTACCTCAATTTCTTTCGGCAAGGCCTGTACGTGACCCCGCGCATACCTTACCTGGAATTGCGAAAACCACTCTATTGGGTTGTCCGTGAAGTTTGCCAACCAGGCTTCCGCTTCGCCTTCGAGCCCGACGCCAACGCTTACTTCATTCTGATAGATGCGCCAGGAAATGTTGTTTTCCTCCAACCGTTCGGGGAAAGTCTTCCACTGAGCCTCGCAGCAATAGTCCGTTTCTTCATTTCGTACCCTAGCTTGGGCGTTGGCATCTTCCCGTATCTTTCCGGTCCAGAGATATAGGCGGTTCGGAGTAGTTCCGGTCAGAGACGAACAAAAATTTTGATCACAGATTGTAAATGCGTCGGCAAGGGCGTAATAGAACGGCAGATCCTCCCGATTATAAAATCCAAGTGTGAGAGGCATATCTTGGTAGTCTTTGTGGCCTGATCTTTTTGCTTCCAGCCATTGATCACACCGGCCGTTATTTCGCACATCCGTCTGGTCCGTCCACCCGTGTGGCAACGAACCCATCCATGTTGCGTTTGTGTCTTTGATGTTGAGTCGAAACGGAACGTACGTTTCCCCCTTCGCGTTCGTCTGCAGAAATGCGGAATTTTTGCTCGGTAGTAACATGGCCCTCGGATCGTTGAATCCCCGAACACCCTGAAGCGATCCGTAGCAATGATCGAATGATCGATTTTCCTGCATGAGAATTACCACATGCTCGGCGTCCAGGTAAGTACTACCCTGGGCGGGGTCTATGCTAAAAGCGCGTTCAATGGAAGAAGGAATAAATCCGGCAAGTCCGGCTGACCCGGAAAGCAATGCGGCCTTTTTTAGAAATTCTCTGCGCGAGTCCATGTTGTCAAAAAATTGATTGGTTATAAATCTAAAGAAACGGTTTTTAATCCGGTCCAAAATAACGGCATCTTAAAAATAGCTTAATACCAGCATAAAGGTAGCAAGTGATGCTTCGCACATGATTAATTAAAACCGTCTTCAGTTCTACAAATATGAAACATATGTATTAGTTTCACGTTTGTAGGAATTATGATGAAGCTTCAGCCACCAAAATGGGCCAACCGCTTCCTCGAGTGGTATTGCAATCCTGCATTGCTGGAAGCCATTCAGGGGGATGTTCATGAGCTTTATTACCGCACGCTGGTACGTAACAAACGTTTTGCAAATCTTCTTTTCGTCTGGAATGTGCTGCGATTTTTCCGCTGGTCAAACATCAAACGTTCAAAAACCACCTCACCCAATTCGATTGTCATGTACAGAAATTATTTTACCGTTTTCAAGAGGAGTTTTATCAAACAAAAAGGGTACTCCTTCCTCAACATCTTTGGACTTGCCATAGGAATTTCGTGTTTCCTCCTCATCAGTTTATACATCAAAGACGAGTACAGCTTCGACCGCATGCATGCAAAATCAGATCGGATCTACCGTATTCATGAAATTTTCCAATCCGAAGGTGTTGGCGAGCGGTCTGCCAGCCAACCGTTTCCCGTGGCTACGGCGTTGATGAACGATCATCCGTCGCAGATCCTTTCTGCAGTGCGGATTTTTAATTTCCAGGCGCCTGCCCTCGCCTTATCGACGATGGATAATGAGAAGGAATTCAACGAGTCGAGATTATTTTTTGCCGACTCAACTTTTTTTGATGTGTTTGATTTCCCTTTAGTGGAAGGCGATCCGCGGGAGGCCTTAGCCAAGCCGTTATCTATCGTGATAACCGAAAGCATGGCCCGCAAATATTTTGACAACGAGAACCCTATGGGCAAATTTCTCCGGTTTCAGGGACGTCAGAATTTAATGGTGACGGGCGTTCTCAAGGATGTTCCGGCAAACACACATTTTCAATTCGATTTCCTTGTTTCTTTTCAGACCCTCATTCCGGAAATTTACAATGAAAGTGTCCCGGAGCGTTGGCACTGGTACTGGAATCCCTGCTGGACCTACCTTTTGTTTAAAGACAAAGAGGCTGCCGGACAGGTACAGGCGGCCATGCCTGCCTTTGTTAAGAAATATTTTCCTGAATATGTACGCGATGATATATCGATGGAGCTAATGCCGTTGACAGACATACACCTGAAGTCGAACATGGATTATGAGATACAACCCAATGGCAACCTTACAACTATATATGTGTTTGCTTCCATAGCCTTTTTCGTTCTGCTCATCGCTTGTATCAACTTTATCAATCTCAGTACGGCACGTGCTGCGAAACGGGCAAAAGAAGTAGGAATGCGAAAAACATTAGGTGGGCAGAAATTCCAGCTTGTGGGTCAGTTCCTTTTCGAATCGATCCTGCTTTGCCTGATCTCGGTATTCATAGCCGTTGTTGTTGTAGCCCTTGTGCTTCCATTGTTCAATGCGTTTGCTGAAAAAGATCTGGCGATCGGCGTTCTGCTTGAACCCTTTTATTTGGGTTTGCTGATTTTACTGCCCCTGGGTGTGGGATTCCTGGCGGGAATATACCCTGCTTTTGTTCTGTCGTCGTTCCGGCCAATTGTTGCGCTGAAGTCCTTAACGGCGCAGGAGAAAGGCGGTGGCTTCCGGAAAGCCCTCGTGGTGGTTCAATTTACACTTTCCATCATTTTGCTTATCGGTACCGGTGTGGCCATCGATCAGTTGGAAATGTTACAACATTCTGACACTGGGTTCACCCGCGAAAATGTCGTGATGGTTCCGGTTTCCAGAACACCCATTGCAAAAAACTATTTGTCGTTGCGGAATGAGTTTCTAAGAAATCCAAATACCGTGGGCGTCACCGCGATTGAAGAGATTTTAGGAGCGAAACACCAGGTGGGTAACTATTTGATCGAAGGGGTGGAAACGTCGAAGCCATTTCCCAGGCTGAACATCCGCCATGATTTTATTAAGACTTTTGATATTCCACTCGTCGCAGGTCGCGACTATTCGGAGGACATCCCTACGGACGACTCTCTTGCTTTGATGGTTAACGAAACGTTTGTCAGGCAAATGGGCTGGAAGTCCAACGAAGAAGCTATCGGCAAAAAGTTTGGGAACTCTGCAAATCGTATGATTGTAGGCGTTGTAAAGGATTTCAATTTTGCCTCCCGCCACCAGCCCATCCATCCTCTTGTGTTGGATCTGAACACACAAGACGAAGCGTTCGAGATATTTATCAAGTACATGGCGGTCCGAATTACGGGTAAAGACGTGCCGGGAACTCTTGCGTGGCTGGAAAGCCAATGGAAAGCACAGATGCCGGGCTGGCCCTTTCAATATTTCTTTTTAGAAAACGACCTGGAGAAATTGTATAAGGCCGAGAATAAGATGAGCAAGATCACATTCATTTTTTCCGGACTATCAATTCTTGTCGCTTGCCTCGGATTATTTGGTTTGTCTACCTACACCGCGGAACAACGAAAAAAGGAAATGAGTATACGAAAAGTTTTGGGGAGTTCTGATTCAGAGATATTTCTCCTGTTTTCCAAACATTTTTTTGTCCTGATCCTGATTGCGAATGTCGTCGCTTTTCCAGTTGCCTACGTCATCATGAAACAATGGCTGGCGAATTTTGCTTATCAGGTGAGCATAGACCTGACGTTATTTTTGCTGGCAGGCCTTGCGGCAATAGTCATTGCATTTGTCACCATTGCCTATCAGGCATTGCGAACAGCGAATAATAATCCGGCCGACGTTTTAAAAAATGAATGATGTTATTTAAAAAATCCATGCGAATATGAAAGGAACTAACCTTGGTGAACTTGAAGAATTAATATTGCTAACGGTAGGGATCTTATATAAACAGGCCTATGGTGTTGCCGTCATGGATGAAATCGAGCGACAAACAGGCCGGAGCCTCAATATCAGCGCGGTTCATGCGGTGCTCCAGCGACTGGAAGACAAGGGGCTCGTGATTTCCAAGATGAGTGAGCCTACCAGTGAACGTGGCGGGCGGAGAAAACGACTCTTCTTCCTTACGGCAGCCGGCAAAAAGTCTTTGGAGGAGATCAATGAGTTGCGGAATCAACTATTTAATCAAATCCCGAAAGTAGCTTTGGGAGGACTGAAATTTCAATCGTAGTGGGTCTTTGGCCGGACCAAAATACCAGAATAGCAAATTACCACGGTGTGTAACTGCCAAAGCGTTAACCAAACCCTGGAACTTTTTTTGCTAAAAAGTTTTTCAATTGCCGTACCGATTCATATTATTAGTTCGTTATGTGTTCCGTAAGGCTTTGCCGATGACTGCTGATCTTCTTAAATTTTTCTATCAGGGCCTCCGTTTCTCGATAATTATCGGGTTGTTTGTCGTCGCATCATCTTGCGATGACGACGTCCAGCCCTCCCAGACATTCGTCAACGAAGGCAACCGCCAGGTAAATGAATGGATCTTAGAAAAGATGGACTATTGGTATCTGTGGTCTAACGAGTTGCCGGCCGCCCCCAATAAGGACTTAAATCCCGATGATTTTTTTCAGTCGTTACTTACAGACGACGATCGCTTTTCATGGATTCAGGACAATTATCAGGAGCTGCTTAATTCATTGAAGGGCATCAGCAAGGAGGCTGGATTTGAATTTGTGCTTTATCAGGAGGACGGCAGCAGTAACGTGCTCGCACAAGTCTTGTATACCAAGCCTGAATCTCCGGCTGAAAAAGCCGGCCTGAAAAGAGGTGATGCTATTACGCATATGAATGGAGCGCAATTGAATACCAGTAACTACAAGTCTGTTCTCGCTGCCGTAAGGGATAACACGTTTACTATTACCTATAAACCTTTGCTGGTCGAAGAGCAGAGGTTTGATGCGCCGAATACTCTTTCTCTGTCGACGGTAACCTACACCGAAAACCCAAATTACTTCAGCAAGGTAATCGAAGTGAACGATAAGAAGATCGGCTACTATGTTTACAATTTCTTCACGCCGGGCTCTGATGAACAGTCAGAGGAATACGATCTCGAAATGGATAATATCTTCGCAGGCTTCCAGGCAAAAGGTATCACAGATCTGGTATTAGATCTCCGTTTCAACAGCGGCGGGTCTGAGGTGTCTGCCAGCAACC
>DASUTP010000644.1:0-11694 GCA_036374515.1 Chryseolinea sp.
ACAACTTCGTCAATTGATTAGACTATGAAGACAACAACCCTGCTGTTCGGTATGATTTTTCTTTTTTCTTCCGTTCTCGGCCAAAACTCAAAGGAGTATCATTTGCTTGTCGGTACTTACTCAACAAAAGACAATCCCAATGGGATTCACCTTTATCGGTTTGATACTGAATCGGGAGAATTCAACGTTTCCCAGCCTGTCGTTGCCGCCGTTAATGCCAGCTACCTGGCGATAAGCGCAGATCGGAAAAATGTATACGCCGTCAGTGAATCGGGTGGAGGCAAAGGGAGTGCTAGCGCCTACAGTTTCAATTCCGCAACCGGAGAACTAAAGCTTTTGAACAACATCCTTTCTCAGGGCGATCATCCTTGTTATATTTCTGTGGATGACAAAAAGAAGTTTGTGTTTATCGGGAATTATTCCGGGGGAAATTTATTGTCTGTCCCTTTAAATCCCGACGGCTCGTTTGCCACCGACGTTCAGAACATACAGCACGAAGGCAGCAGTGTCGTGAAAGAAAGGCAGGAAAAGGCGCATGTCCATGCCGTTGTACTCTCGCCGGACGGCCGCTATTTATTTGTACCGGATTTGGGCGCCGACAAGGTTTTTCAGTACCGTATTGACGTTTCACAGACCAAAGCGCTAACCCCGGCGCCGCAGCCGTTCACGGCGGTAAAGGGCGGCGGTGGTCCCAGGCACCTTACGTTTCACCCGAATGGTAAATATGCATACCTGGCGCTGGAATTAGAGGCAGCAGTTTCGGTTTTCGACTATCAGGATGGGAAGCTGGTTGCGAAACAAACGATCAGCATGCTTTCACCTGGCTTCAAAGGGAAAGTTTCCGCTGCCGATATCCATGTTTCACCTGATGGTAAATTCCTGTACGTCTCCAACCGTGGGGAGGCGAACGAGCTGGCCATTTATTCCATTGACAAATCAGGCAAACTTACTTCGGTCGGACATCAATCGGTACTGGGAAAAACACCCAGGAATTTTGCAATTGATCCTTCAGGCAAATTTTTGCTGGCAGCAAATCAGGATACCAACGATGTCGTCATTTTTAAACGTGATCTAAAAACAGGTTTACTTTCGCCAACAGGGAAGAAAATCGAGGTGGACCGACCCGTATGTTTGAAGTTTGTGGAGATAGGAACACCCTGAGACGATTTACATATCGCTTTCAGGCCATTGTCCGAGTTACTTAAGTTCTTTAATATAGATATTCTTGAACTGAACCAGGCTGGGTGGACTATTCCATTCACCGTTTTGCTTGGATCCATGATGCTGTAGTCCGATGGGCCCCGAAGGCGGAAGGTCGGGAAGCAAGGCATTTTCAATCACAACTATTCCGTTTAGCTCAACGGTCATCCTATTCGCCTTCATCGTGATCTTGAATGTATTCCATTCCCCGATATTTTTATCTGCGTTTACTTTCGGCGTCACGCCGCGACGTACTTCGGGCGGCATTTTGTCATCCATTCTGTATCCGTAAACTTCGCCGGATCCAATGGGCCAGTTCCAGATATTAGCCTGACATTTGCCGACGCCCCGTAAAAGTATCCCGGAATCGGAATCGGGTACTACCATGGCGATTTCCTCACCTTTTTCATTTTTCTTATGAAGACCGCTGGGTAGGATAAAGGGTACGTTCGGATTTTTCCACGGCGTGGACTTAATTCGCCAGTCCACGTATAGCTCAAAGTTGGTATAAGCTTTTTCCGTCCAGAGGTTTTTATCCTCCGCCTCGCTTTCAGCGTCGTAGTCAATAACGCCATCGACGATTTTCCAGTGACCGTTGTCACCCTTAGGCACCTTCCAATTACTAAAATCCTTGCCGTTAAATAACGCGGTAAATCCCTTTGGAGCAGTGCCGGCAGTGCCCTGACCGGACGCCCACGGAACAAGGGCGATGATGGCGAAGAAGGTGCAAATACATTTCATTAAATAAGATTTTGGAGGTTTAAAATATCTTTCATGATCTGATGTTTACCTGAGGTAGCTGGAATGAACGAAGTCAGTCCACACCTTGCTTTCCCAGTAGGCTGCTGCACCCCCCGACGAAGGCTCGAGGAAAGATCCTTCGACCAGATATGTGCCCAACTCCTTTGCCAGCCCTTCCAATGGCTTGAAGGTTGTTTTCAGAATTGTTGTTTCATCAGCACCCCCCGGCCAGTATTTGTCCCTTGCAGCGGGAGAATCTATCGTAAAAATTGTGATATAGGATCCGATATTTGCTCCTCCGGTAGCTTTATAATACAGGAGCTGCATGTCGGGAAACAAATGGCCAACCACAGGATGAAGCTTTTCGACAACGAAAACTTCGAATTCTTTTAAGCGATCCTGCTTTACTTTTATAAAATGGATTCCAAGGATACCGGCATTTGGCAATGATGTTATTTTATCGGCTCCGATAAGATTATATTCTGTAAAAGATTGGGGGTTTTTCGTATAATCTCCAAGTGTTTTTTTTCCTGTCCCAACTATAAAGGGACTTTCCTTTGCGGGCCCGGTATTTTTATTGTTTTCAGCGCTGCCCACCAAAAGGAATTTTCCTTTTTGAGCGCCTCGGTCAGCTTTAAAAAATTCAAACGTCAGGTCGGGAAACTTTCTGTCCGTTGAAGGCAGGAAATCGCTGGCTAAAAAATCTTGAAAAGCTTGGGGAGTTACGCCCTCTTTGAGCTCGGGCACATGTAACACCAGGACTTTCCCAACGGGAATTCCCTGTCCGTACGCCATCCCGGAGATCAGCAGGGTGCACAATAGTAGTCTGGGTTCTAGCATGGTGTCAAATGCAGGTTATATTCTAAAGTTATAGCTTAACCACGCAAATGCAAACGTCCGCTGCAGGAGCGGTAAATATCAATGATCGATCTTTTCGGGCAGGAGAAATCTGATAACCCCCGCTCAGAGTTTCTGCACTCTGAGCAAGGAGGTATCATGTATTAGAGGTAGCCAACAAATCAAGCTTTTTTCTACTGTCTCTGTTTAGAGATTTGGAACAGCAAGGTAGACTTCAATAATACGGGGCTCCATGGAGGCAATTCTGATCCCTCCAAAAAGATCTTGTTCCGTGAGGTGGTAAATGAAGAAGTCTCCCTCGGCATAATCAAGTTCCAGGTCGTTTGAGCCTGGCCAGTTGTTTTCAAATAACGCAGGACGCTCCTCGACCCAATATTGAATAACATCCAGCGTCTTGTCAACTTTTGCAAACCGCACCGTTTCCATCGCTCCGAGCGGGGCGTTAAAAGTATGATCCAATTCATCCCATAATATATTTGAGCATGCAACTTTTTCATCGTAATAAATGGAAAACTTGGTTTTATACGTGTTTGCAACATCTACATTGTTCAGGTAGTAAAAACTATTAAACGCGCCATTGGCCGAGAAAACGGTAGGTATCATATTGACATCGGCAGTGGCTGCGTACTCAGGCCAGGTAATCCGCCAAGCCAAACATTTCATGTCGGCAAATAGGCGGTACGGTGGAATGTAAACTTTTTCAATAATTTCCGGATAAGGGTAACGGTCGCCATTTGGATGGTCAGTGTAACTTCCGGGACCTTCGCTCCCGCCTAACGTTTTGCCAAACACGGGCTGATGATTTCTGGTCATAGAATAGTCTTCGCAACCCGCAAGAAAGACCATGATCATTCCCGATAGCCAATAAATTACTGCTAACCTCAAGTTCTCCATTTTCATAAAATTCAAAAAAAAACTGTGCCTACTATTTAAAGGTATTTCGGCAAATACCTGTGACAAGGCAAAAGTAGCGTTGGGATTTGGAGGCCGTTAACACAATGCTCCCATCCGTTAGCACTACCGTAACGAGCCGGCGAGAACTGGCGTAATCAACCTCTTTTGACGTACTCTGAGGGCAAAATGCCGAATTGCTCTTTAAAACATTTTGAAAAATAAGAGGTATGGCTAAAGCCGGAAAGGTATGCCGCTTCGGCTATCTGAACACCGGGCTGACGCAGGATTTGCGCGGCGCGTTTTAATTTAATGGATCGCACGAAATCGCCCGTCGATTGATTTGTGAGAGCTTTCAACTTTCTATGAAGTTGCATCCTGCTTACGCCGATTTCGATTTGAAGATCCTCAATGGTAAAGTCTTCGTTGGTGAGGTTATGTTCAACGGCCTTGATGACCTTATCCAGGAACGTCATATCCCTGTTCTCGAGCTTTACATCCGTGGGGTTGAGTGAAAACTGCTGGCTGTATTTCTTCCTGAGCCTTTCCCGTTGTTCCAGCAGGCTTTTGATCCTCGCTGATAACTCCGCGATCTGGAAGGGCTTGACCAGGTATTGTTCGGCTCCCGTTTGAAACCCCTTAATTTTGGTTTCGCCATCATCTCTGGCTGTCAACAGAATAACTGGAATATGACTGGTAAGGTCGTCTTCTCTGAGATTTTTAATCAACGTGACACCATCCATAATTGGCATCATGATATCGCTGACGATGAGATCGGGAATCCTTTTTCTTGCAATCGACAAACCTTCCTCACCATTTTTTGCTTCGATAATATTGAACTGTTCGGAAAGCTCTTTTTTCACGTAAACTACCAGGTCGGTGTTGTCTTCCACCAGTAAGATGAGGGGCAGTTCATCGCACTCAACGGTATCCCTGGCCTTCGCGATGGGTGACGTTGCCCGATACAGGTCCCTATCAAGGATGTCCTCCTCGAGAGCTTTGGGAGCCGTCCTTAATCTTGCGAACATATTGAAGACAGGAAGGTCCACCTTAAAGATGCTACCCGCTTCGTGATTGCTGCTCACCAAAATTGAACCGTTCAGCAATTCCACCAGCTCTTTTGTGATGGCTAGTCCAATTCCGGTACCTTCATGGGGACGTGTGAGGGATGTGCCAATTTGAAAAAAGCGGTTGAAAATTTTCTCGTGGTATTGTTCCGGAATGCCGACCCCGGTATCCGACACGGTCAACGTTATACGATCCTCATGGGCTTCCAATTGTATGTTTACAGTCCCGTGTTGCGGGGTGAATTTGAAGGCGTTTGAGAGTAGATTGTAAACGATTTTATCCACTTTGTCAGGATCTATTCGCCCAATCCGATCGCAGTCCGGAATAGTAATATTATATGTTATGGCTTTTGCTTCGGCGAGCGGCGAAAAAGAATATGCGAGCTCCCTTATATATGGAAATACTGGAATATCTTTCATATCCGGTGTCAGCAGGCCGCTTTCCATTTTCGCAAGATCCATCAATTGATTTACAAGGCGCAGAAGTCGTTTTGCATTCCGTGTCATCAGGTCTATGTCAGACTGGGAAAGCTGGCTTTCTTTTTTTTGCAGTGGTGCCAAAATCAAGTGAAGGGGCGTTCTGAATTCATGGGAGACATTGGCGAAAAACTGTGATTTCATCTGATCGACTTTCTTGATCTGGGCCGCCTCGAACTGAGCTTCTCTTGCCAACTTGAATTTTTCGTCAGCGCGAGCTTGTGAAATTTTACTCGCGCAAATGGAAGCAATGGTATTTAATGCATCCAGATGATTTTGGTTATAAAAGTTTTTTTCAGGATGTTCAGAATCTATTACTCCAATAACTTTATTATTGACCACCAACGGAACAGCTAGTTCGGAAAGCCTGCATTGATCGTCAACGATATAACGCGGATCTCTTGATACATCGCCGATCATTTCGGGAATTCCAGTTAACGCCACAGAACCTACAATTCCTTTTCCAACCGGAATTTCTATGGGGACGTAAATCTTGAACTCCTCGGGATTCTTATTACCATAAGCTGCTTTTTGAACCAGCACTCCGCGGTGTTCATCCAGAAGATATATGACGCAGTCGACGAGGCCTAATCTGGAAATACAATTTTTTGCAACGTCCCATAAAATCTCATCGATGGTATTCTTTCCGAACAGCGAGGTCGCAAAGTAATTTATAGTATCGTCCGTTTTTTTTCGCAGCTGTATCTGCTTTTCCAGCTGCTGGTTGATACTTTCAATTTCTTCCTTTTGTTCTTTGATCAGAAAATTCTGGTCCTCCAGTTCTTTTAAATAAATTTTTACCAACCTGAATTTTTGGTAGTAAAGGAACGCGGCAAGGGAAAATAGCGCAGTTATTCCGACTACCCATTTCCACAAGTCCTCCGAGGAAGCGGCTTCATCAAACGCCTTACGACTCCCCGGATCCTGGGAAAGCGTTAAATTGCTTGCGATTATATCGGGCGACACAGCCCAGATCAGCAGCACCAACCATAATGACAGTATCAGGGTGCTTTTCCTCTCCTTCAGAACAACTTTTTCAAAGGGCATTTTCAGAAACTTATGTTGGTCACCAGACATTCTTCTTTCTTTATGAAAGAATCGCAAAATGTAACCTGCTTCCGATGTCAGCGGTGGATAAAAAGTTGGTGGATCGCGGTTCGGACCGCACAATGGGCCTGCTAGAAGCCCTAACCCTTGGCCTCCTTTTTTATCGCAAAGTATCTGGCCACTTCATCGGCTTTTTCCTTTTTGTCGACCTCGTCGATCATTTTATAGATATCGGCATTATACCGCGCAACTCTGCCGGGGATTAAGAAGAGTTCGATGATCCACCAAATACCCAATCCGCCGATGGTAAGCCAGAACACGATTTGAAGTCCCCACTTTTCCAGGTATGCAAAGTGAGCACCGATTAAAAACCAAAATAAAATGGCGACCCCCGTTGATTTTATTTTCCCCTGAAGTTGATACTTATTCATAATGGAAGGTGTTGATGATTAATAATATTAAAACGCGATTTTCCCAAGGTGGTTTGTTGAATGGTAAAAAATGGGCTAGCGGCCTTACGTTGAGGTAGTTGCGATTTACATGGTCAGGGTTGGACGGGAGTTGTTTTGTCGCCTGCGGGCACCCCTTCAGCGCTCTAAACTTTTTAGTGATTGCCACGTTGAAGCTATCTCAGAACATAACAAAGCAAAGCAATCTGTTCATTCATGAAAGGATTTTACTTTTTCGTTTCAATTTTCCTCATTTCCTCTTTTACGGTATCAGCGCAAGACAAATTTATTTCAGTGGGCAGCGGTGGCGGTTTCGCAGGTACATCGACGGTATTCAAGGTAATGCCTAACGGAATCATCTTCAAGGGAACCGGTATTGGAGAGGTAAAATTTTCGTTGTGCGGAAGGATCAAAAAGGGGGAGGCAAAGCAAATGGTGAAAAGGGTTGCGCAACAGGTTGAGGCGGCAACGGATTTTAACCATCCAGGCAACCTGTTTTATTTCATATCGTACACGGAAGACAACAATAAGCGAACCATCACGTGGGGAGATGCAGATCATCCGGTACAGGGAGATCTGAAAAAGTTGTACGACGAGGTTCTGGCAAGTGTAAACGATGTCAGTTTTAGACCAATAAAATAATAATCCTTAAATTATTAATTCCATAGCAGCCTTCAGCCTTTGCGATTGTCGGCTGCGCAATTCCAAATGCCACACATCCAACATGAAAAAACTTTACTTTGTCCCCTTTGTACTTCTTCTTGTATGCCTCAGCGTGTTCTCAGCCAATGCGCAAAACACATTTGATGCAAAGAAGAGAAAGCCAGTCGCTGTTAATACGACGTCGTTGCATGCCAAAAAAATAAACGGGTCGGGAGCACGGTTTTCAAACCCGGCACTCAGCAAAAACTCCCGGACATTTGGAATTGACCCGAAGCAAAAGCTGCACAGAGTATTGCATGTTGAAGGAGGGCATCCAGCATTTATCGCCACAAAGCGCGACGTTACCTCTTCGCGCGTCTTTGTCAGGAAAGACGCCGTCACTGCCTGCTTTGACTACCTTCATGAATTGTCCCCGTTGCTTCATATTGAGAATGCCCGGGAAAACTTTATTATAAGCCGTACCAAAACGGACAGGAACAACGGTACGCATATCCGGTTACAGCAAAATTACAAAGGTATCCCCGTACACGGGGCGGAAGTGGTCGTGCACTTAAATTCCTTTGGCGAGGGCGAAGCGTTCAATGGCAGATATATTACTCCTGACAACGACATTGACATTGTACCATCCGTTGGAAGGAATGCGGCGGTCAGCCGCGTCAAAGCCGATGTATTCAAGGGAAAACCGGCCCGTCCATTGACAGCTCTCGAAAAGCAGCTGGTTCAGTATCACGAGCCTGAAGCCACCCTTTGCATCTACGAGGACAACGGTTTAGTTAAAAAGAGTGTTCTCGCTTACCATGTTGTCTATTCGCCCGCTATCCACAAACGGCTCGAGTATTTTGTCGATGCGCATACGGGTACCGTTCTGCACACTATCAATACAGTCTGTTTGGTAGACGGACCAAAGGTTACCACGGCAAATGATTTGAATGGTGTATCACAAACGGTACACACGTATCAGGTGGGGGCAGGCTATTACATGCTGGATGGCTCGCGCGCTATGTTCAATGCCACGACTTCAGTACTCCCGGACGAGCCCGTCGGCGGAATTCTTACCGTTGACATGGACAACACCTTTGGCGATGACGCTTCGATCCTGCACGTGGCCACCGGCAACAACGTGTGGAATACTGCAAATCATGCAAAGGCTGTTTCAGCTCATTTTAATGCAGGCAAGGCCTACGAATATTTTCTGAACAATCACGGCCGTAGTTCAATCAATGGAAAGGGCGGAACGATGTTATCCTTGATCAATGTTTCAGACCCCGACAACGGAGAAGCGCTTGATAACGCTTTTTGGAATGGCAAAGCCATGTTCTATGGCAACGGAAATATCGCATTGAAGCCGTTGGCGGGAGGGCTCGATGTAGCCGGTCACGAGATGACCCACGGAGTGATCGAAAATACCGCAAACCTGCAATACGAAGGGGAGTCCGGCGCGATCAATGAATCGCTGGCAGATATTTTCGGATCGATGATCGACCCGGACGACTGGACAATCGGCGAGGACGTTGCGAAGCTTGCCACATATCCCTCAGGCGCCGTACGGTCGCTGGAAGACCCGCACAACGGCCGAACTACGCTCGGTCAACCGGGCTTCCAACCCAAACATATGAATGAGAAGTACAATGGCCTCGAGGATAATGGAGGAGTACATATCAACAGCGGTATTACCAACCATGCATTCTTTTTGTTAGCGGAAGCTATAACACGCGAAAAAGCTGCCAGCGTCTTTTACAAAGCGTTGGACGACTATCTTACTAAGTCATCGAAATTTATCGATCTGCGTCTCGCTGTGATCAGTGCGGCAGAAGACTTGTTTGGTACGTCTTCAAATGAGGTTGCAAGCGCCAGGGTCGCCTTCGACGCCGTTGGCATTACGGAAGGAGAAGGTGGCGACTATGAAGACCCATTGCCTCCGAATCCAGGCGCCGAGTTTCTGCTGATCTATAATACAGACCCGGGTAATCCCAATTCCTTGTACCGGGCAAATGTCAATCTGGTGAGGGTGGATCCGCTGACCACCACTAAATTTGCGAGTAGGCCAAGCGTTACGGATGACGGCAGCATCGCTGTGTTTGTCGCTCAGGATAAAACGATTCACGCCATAGTTACGGCACCGGGTGAAAATGCGGAGGAATTCGTTGTTCAGAACGAGACAATATGGTCTAATGTCGCCGTGTCTAAAGATGGCAACAGGATGGCCGCCGTCACCGGAAATGAAGATAATACCATTTATGTTTACGACTTTGTTACTGAAGAATGGGGAGAATTTTCGTTGTACAATCCCACCTATTCCGATGGAATAAACTCAGGCGGTACTGTATACGCCGACGCGCTGGAATGGGACTACACAGGAGAGTATATTTTGTATGATGCTTTTAACAGGATCGAAAACAACGACGGCAACGATATTGAATACTGGGATGTAAATTTTATACACGCCTGGAACGAAACAGATGATGACTTCGGCGACGGAACGATCCAAAAATTGTTTTCCAGTTTGCCTGAGGGAGTAAGTATAGGCAATCCTACGTTCGCGAAATTGAGCCCATACATTGTGGCGTTTGACATGGTCGATGAGACGACGAATGAATATTTTATTTTGGGCAGCAATATCGAAACGGGAGAGACGGATGTCATCTTTGCCAACAGCTCCTTGGGTTTTCCATCATTCAATAAAAACGATAGCCGCGTAGCCTTTACGGTTGAAGATGGAATTGAACTGTATCACACTGCCTTTGTGAATTTGAATGCCGATAAGATTTCATCTTCGGACACCGAGGCAACCACTTTGTTGGAATCGTCAAAATGGGCAGTTTATTTTACCGCCGGCGAACGCGACATCGACGACGATGATGTAACGGGTGTGGAAGACGAGCAGAAAAATATTTCGATGACTTGTTATCCAAATCCTTTTGCCAGTGATATTTCCATGACACTTACTCAGGAGTTTGTAAGTGGCGGAAGAGTGGAAGTAATGAATCTGATGGGGCAGGAGATGTACGGGGTTGAAGCTCAATCGTCCTCAGAGGCAATTTCAATGAAGTTCGATGACCTCCCAGCCGGTCAATATATTATTCGAATCAACAATGGAAAACGCGTTGGCTCATGTCGGGCCGTTAAGGTCCGATAGCATTCGAACGGTGAGGCGATGTCTTAGCTTCTTTTATACCCTCTCGAGTTTAACCGGATAGGTTTTGTTGGCGTTCCATTGGCACACGTAGATGTTCTTGTCATTGTCGATGCAAACGTCGTGACAATGGTTGAATATTGGTTCACGTTGAACCATAAGTTGTAGCGCTCCATTTTTATACTCGGGCGTAGTGCCACCTGGATTTGACACAACCCTGTCTTTATCATCCAGTATGGTAACAAATCCCGAATTCGGGGTCTGATTCAGATAACGAAGGCGTGACCAGCACACGCCCGCGTAAATATTTGCTTCGTCGATCACTGCCCGGCAAACAAAAGCACCAGGTAAAAAGATCGTGGAGATATATTTTCCGTCAAGGGTAAATCGTTTAAAAGCATTGTGCGCGCGCGATGTGCAAAGCAGTGTAGGATTTGCCTTGTCGCGGTGGTCAATACATACACCGTGCGCCGTACTGAAATTCTCATCACCGTCGCCGGGACCTCCAAATTTCCGGATCAGCTCGCCGTTCGGAGAAAAGTGAAGAATATACTGGGATCCATAACCGTCGGCAACATAAATGTCACCATTAGGAGCGATAGCTGTTTCAGTAGGCTTATAGGCCTGGGCCGCCTCGTAGGCTCTAATGTTTTTTGGATTAGGCAGCTCCAAGAGGATCTTGCCGTCCAGTGTTGTCTTTACCACCCGGCCCAAGTCAGGATCGCAGATGAACAATACCTGTTCTCCACCTTCGTCGAACAAAGTAAGTCCATGGCCGCCGGGGAATTCGTGGCCCCAGCTTGTCAGGAGTTTGCCCGAGCTGTCATAAATTATGATGTTATTTTTGACCTCATCCGTAATCATGATAAGCCGGCCTTTTCTATCCATCACCATCTCGTGACAATTTTTTACCGGCGTTTTTTGGGGATCAAGATTTCCCCAGGCTTTGTGAACTTTGTAGCGGAAATTTCCGTGGCCAATAATTTCGTCCTGGAGCTGTGGCTTGCTGAGAATATTGAAAATTGGAAAACTCACGGCAGCCGTCGTCAGGGTGGTAGTTTTTAAGAATGCCCGTCGGGATGTTTTCATACTGTAGTTTTTGCATCCGCTTGCGCAGACGGGTAGTAAGATATGTGAAATTTTTCTTGATAAATAGTAGATCAAAATG
>DASUTP010000645.1:0-3212 GCA_036374515.1 Chryseolinea sp.
AAAGGTTTTGCATCCTTTGTTACTTATCATACCTTTGCAATCCTAATTTTTGAAAGGTTTATAAAGTTAAACATAAATGCCTACCATTCAACAACTTGTAAGAAAAGGAAGGGTGAAATTGACTTTCAAGTCAAAGTCTCCCGCCTTGGATTCCTGCCCTCAGCGCAGGGGCGTTTGTACACGTGTGTACACAACGACGCCTAAAAAGCCCAACTCCGCGATGCGTAAAGTAGCGCGTGTTCGCCTTACCAACGGTAAAGAGGTGAACGCATATATTCCTGGGGAAGGTCACAATCTTCAGGAGCACTCGATCGTATTGATCAGAGGAGGCCGGGTAAAAGACCTTCCAGGGGTTCGTTACCACATCATTCGTGGTGCGCTTGATACGGCAGGTGTTAATGGACGCAAACAAAGCCGTTCCAAATATGGGGCGAAGAGACCTAAGGCGGGTGCTGCTGCCGCTGCAACCAAAGCTGCTCCAGCTAAGAAAAAATAACGTTCAGAACAGATGAGAAAGTCAAAACCTAAAAAAAGATATCTGCTTCCCGATCCTAAGTTCCAGGATACGTTGGTTACGAAGTTCGTTAATTACCTGATGGAAGAAGGTAAAAAAAGCGTGGCTTACACGATCTTCTATGACGCTGTTGCCCTGATCGAGAAAAAAACCAACGAAAACGGAATCGAAGTTTGGAAACGCGCAATGAGCAATCTGACTCCGTCCGTTGAGGTGAAAAGCCGCCGTGTTGGTGGTGCTACCTTTCAGGTCCCCGTTGAAGTTCGCCCTGAACGCAAAATCAATTTAAGTATCAAATGGCTGATAGACTACGCCAGGCTAAGAGGCGAAAAAACCATGATGGATAAATTAGCAGCAGAAATTATCGCTGCATCAAAAGGCGAGGGCGCTGCCATTAAGAAAAAGGATGATACGCATCGTATGGCCGAAGCGAATAAAGCCTTTTCACATTTCAGATTCTAATAATAGCATTATAAATGGCTAGAGATTTAAGATACACCAGGAATATCGGTATTGCCGCTCATATTGACGCTGGAAAGACAACAACTACGGAGCGGATTCTCTACTATGCTGGGGTGAATCACAAAATTGGTGAGGTTCACGATGGTGCAGCAACCATGGACTGGATGGCACAAGAGCAGGAGCGTGGTATTACGATCACGTCCGCTGCTACTACAGTGTATTGGAAATATCGCAATAACGATTATCACGTTAACATCATTGACACGCCGGGTCACGTGGACTTTACTGTTGAAGTAAATCGTTCGCTTCGCGTGTTGGATGGCCTTGTATTCTTATTCAGCGCCGTTGATGGTGTTGAACCTCAGTCGGAAACCAACTGGCGCCTGGCAGATAACTACAAAGTTGCCCGCATCGGTTTCGTTAACAAGATGGACCGCGCTGGTTCGGATTTCTTAGGCGTTTGTAAACAAGTAAAAGAAAAATTAGGCAGCAAAGCGGTAGCCCTTCAGTTACCTATCGGCGAAGAAGAAAACTTTCGCGGCGTTGTCGATCTGATCAATAACAGGGGTATCATTTGGAATGAAAGCGATAAAGGAATGACCTATGAGGTTATTCCCGTTCCTGAAGATATGCTCGAAGAAACAAAGGAGTACAGAGAAAAGCTTCTTGAATCTGTCGCTGAATTTGACGAAACTCTCTTGGAGAAATTCTTCGATGATCCAAACTCCATCTCTGAGGCTGAAATATTGAAGGCGCTTCGTGAAGCTACCATAAGCATGGCTATCGTGCCCATGGTTTGCGGTTCTTCATTTAAGAACAAAGGTGTTCAAACCATGCTGGATTACGTGATGGAGCTTTTGCCATCACCTATGGATAAAGACACTATTGTTGGAATAAATCCCGATACGGAAGCCGAAGTGGCAATTAAGCCTGACGAAAAAGGCCCGTTTGTTGCGCTGGCATTCAAGATCGCGACGGATCCATTTGTTGGACGCCTTTGCTTTGTGCGTGCGTATTCAGGAGTGTTGGAGTCGGGTTCATACGTTTATAATACAAGGTCCGAACAAAAGGAACGCATCTCCCGTGTGTTTCAAATGCATGCGAACAAGCAAAATCAAATCGAACGCTTGTCCGCTGGTGATATTGGCGCCGTAGTCGGATTTAAAGACATAAAAACCGGTGATACACTTTGTGATGAAAAACATAAGGTTGTACTCGAGTCAATGGTATTCCCTGAGCCTGTGATTGGTTACGCTATCGAGCCCAAGAAACAAGCTGATGTTGATAAGCTGGGTATGGCCATTGCCAAGTTGGTAGAGGAAGATCCCACGCTTCGTGTAAATACAGACCGCGAAACTGGTCAGACCATCTTGAGAGGAATGGGAGAGTTGCACTTGGAAATCATAATCGACCGGTTAAAACGTGAGTTTAAGGTCGAGATCAATCAAGGTGCTCCCCAGGTTGCTTACAAGGAAGCCCTTACAAAATCTATTGAACATAAAGAAGTCTATAAGAAACAAACTGGTGGTCGCGGTAAATTTGCCGATATCGTATTTGAGATCGGTCCACGCGATGACGAGAAAGAAGGTCTGGATTTTGTGAACGACATTGTCGGTGGAGTTATTCCTCGTGAATTTATTCCTGCCATTCAAAAAGGATTTGAACAATCCATGGTAAATGGTCCTTTGGCCGGATACCAGGTCGATTCGATGAAAGTCCGGTTGTTCCATGGATCGTATCACGATGTTGACTCTGATTCATTGTCGTTCGAATTGGCTGCGCGCGTTGGTTTCAGAGAAGCAGCCCGCAAATGTGCTCCTCAGCTTCTTGAGCCAATCATGAGTGTTGAGGTTCTTTCCCCTGACGAATTTACTGGTTCTGTTACCGGTGATCTTAACAGGCGGAGAGGTGTTATGAAAGGAATGGATACACGGTCCGGTGCTCAGGTTATCAAAGCCGATGTACCGCTTGCTGAACTATTCGGATACGTAACAGACTTGAGAACAATTACATCAGGACGTGCGTCTGCATCGTTGACGTTCTCCCACTATGCTGCAGTTCCAAAGAACTTGGCAGAGAAGGTTATTGAAGATGTAAAAGGTGCAGCAGTTTCAAAATAATTTTAATTGAAGGAATTAGGCGATTTCCTTAAACAGATAGTATGAACCAAAAAATCAGAATTAAACTAAAATCCTACGATCACAACTTAGTTGATAAATCATCTGAGAAAATCGTT
>DASUTP010000646.1:0-2749 GCA_036374515.1 Chryseolinea sp.
TTCGTCCTCAGATCCCAATACCTCGCTTCGATCGTCGAGTTCAGAGCCTGGCACATCAAGGTCAACACCCGACAGATCCCTCGGCCATCTCCCTGTCCGAAGTTGTTCATCATCACCTCCATCCAGCGATAGATCTTTTGGCCCCAAGGCTGTGATATCTTCACCCGTAACATCGGACTCGCTTAAGCCTAATTCACCAATCAATTCGTCACCCAGTTCCGACGCATCGAATTCATTTTGAACTATTTCGTCATCCTGCCGATTATCATCCAAAAGTGAAAGGCGCGTAAGATCCGCCCTGTTCATAATATCCTCGCTCTCCGGATAGTAGCCCGGTAATTTTTTCGTGTCTCTGTCCTCATCTTTATTGAGCGTATCATTTCGATCCCTGGCAGAACTGAATTGCCCGTGGTGCTTAATTGTTTTTTTCATATTAATTAATTAGTAGCTGCATCGTAACAACCAAAGCTAAGTTGTCAAGAGTGGAACACCCATCGGCATCTAAACCATCCAGGCAATGTTCACCGTGAAGTGGCCATCGACAGGGTTCAAAATTCTGCGGTTGCTTAAACATAAGACCTTGCTCCTACCAATGCTTCCACTAAAGATCTATCTGAAGATTGCTCAAGCAATTTTAGACATCCCTTATTTTCGGTGTGTGAAACAACCGCTGCGTCAAATATCGATCTGATGAACAAAGTGTGTTACCCGATACAAACCCAACATCATTTCCAAGGCAATGATGTCCGTTCCGACAATGAACTCGTCCAGTTAGCTTATTTCATCATTGAAGGCACCAAAGCATGATTATAGTTTAGCACCTAACTTAATCATCAATTACCATGAAATATATTATGTATTCACTCTGTATAGTAGCCTCATCGTTACTATCACAATTCGCAAATGCTCAAGATCCGATTTTACCTGCTACAAATCTTGGATTAACCAACATCACAGACGCATTTGTACCTGCGCCCGGCGCATATTTT
This sequence comes from Chryseolinea sp., assembly GCA_036374515.1. GTDB lineage: Bacteria > Bacteroidota > Bacteroidia > Cytophagales > Cyclobacteriaceae > Chryseolinea. The sequence continues at coordinate 990 of DASUTP010000646.1, forward strand.
ATGTACTATACCCAAGTATATGATAGCCGTCGGTTAACGAACGGGTCCGGAGATAAAATCCCAACAGATCTTCAGATCGGATCTTTTTTGAACGTTGCACAGTTAGTATATCTGACAAAAACAAAGGTAGCCGGCGGAAATTTAGGTTTCACAACACTGGTACCGATCGTGAAACTTAGCGCTGATAGTCCGTCAGGTGTGGCACCGACGGTCAACCCTGGCGTTATGGGAGACATTATCTTTGGAGCTGCGATTCAATGGATGGATAAAAAATTCCTGAATAAAACTCTCTACCATCGTACCGAATTTAGTGCGACATTGCCTTTAGGCTCTTACGATAAAAATTACGAAATAAATGCCTCCAGCAACCTATACACGTTCTCGGCCTACCATTCTTTTACTTATTTTCTTACTGAACAGTGGAGTATAAGCATGCGAAATACCCTCAATTACAATACAAGGATCCGTGACACTGAAATCAGACCGGGCGCCTTCTTTACTTCCAACTTTTCGATCGAACGCACAGTTTACAAAAGTCTTCGAATTGCCTTGGTCGGTTATCTCTTAGGGCAGATCGAAGAGGATTCGTATGCAAGCGATCACGATTTTTATGAAGATCAATATGGAATTGGAAATACGAAGGAACGTGTTCTCGGAATTGGACCGGGCGTGAGCTACCTATCGCCGACCGGCCTTTTCGTGGAGGGAAAAGTCTTTTTTGAAACAATTGCGGAAAATAGATTCGAAGGCCTACCGGCCGACACTGCGCGTTGTATACAAGCTTGACAAATGATTCAATCTCGGTTCCGATCTTCTAAAGTATACGCTCAACCCAATCAGACTTTACCAAATATCTCCGCCTTAGGGAGTCCGTAGAAAAGCAGAATACAGTACATTATTAATGAAGCATTCCAATATGAAATGCTAAAATAGAAATGGAATGTACCGTGGTGCACCAAAAGAAGAAACCTCGCTTTGGCGGGATGGTGCGAATAGCAAACTACCGAAGAAGATTCAATGACCGTGTTTCTAAAATTGAACAGTAAATCACGACGGTGGCTGACATGTTCAGTGGACCTTCGTCTTGCCAAAAAATAAATTCGGGAAGTGGTTTATTAGCAAAAAATTCAAAGTCTGCTTTATCAGTTAAATACAATATTGCTGAGTTCAATCGAGACGATTACCGGGCTGTCTTTGTCAGGAGTATTGTCTCTGTTTTTGAGATAGACGACTCGCCTCGTTGCAAGTTTAATACCGGATACTTCTTTGTAGTTGGAAAGATAATGGGCACATAAAACATTTCCGGCAACTTCCACCTCATAGTCTAATCTGCTTATCAGGTTGTCGGCATTGATATAAAAAGTTTGTTCCCTGCTATGCGTGTGAATCTCTTTTGGCCATCGCACCTGAAGCCTTCGCCAGGCCTCTCCGTTTTCATTCCAGGGTTCAATTTCAGTGATCACAAAACCAGGCCGCGTGAACTGATAGGGCGTATTGAAATAGTTCCACATCGCGTAACCCGCAAAATATGCGAGCTGAAGGTTACTCCATGGCGTTGACATCGTATGCCCAAAATAGCTCAAACGCGGGCTATACATTTCTTCCAATACGACCCCCTTATTCGTTTGGATGGCAATTCGGTCTGGTGTGTAAACAGTGTGCCACTGGTCATTCGGGATGTGAGATACTTTTTGCTCCAGTAAATTAACCTTTACATCAACGTCCTCAATGGTACCGGCGTGACCTTTCATCCCCCAAAG
>DASUTP010000647.1:0-5874 GCA_036374515.1 Chryseolinea sp.
GGAAATAAAAGTTGGCGATCATGATATCGTATAGCGTTGTATACTAAAATTTTACGCTGTATTTCTTAAACTAATTTGACACCACAGTGGTTGGCCTCATTTTTCCTTAAGAGAAGTCAAGGGCGCGCAGGATTTTTGAAATCATGGGCCGCGAGACTGCGAACTACACCGGTATGAAGGTGTCGGGATCCCTAGCGCAGATTCTGAAAAATGCGCAACCAGTGTGGACTTTTTCTACAGATCTTTCACATATTGCGCTCATATAATGCCTGGCGGTATTTTCGTTAACTTTTTTTACTTTCGGGCGCCGAAAACTTGGCACAATAATTATCAGGAGGAAGTCTATAAATTCACTTACAACCAATGGTACACGTAATCCGAAAACTCTCAAGATTAAGTATGTTGGCTTTGCTTGTCATTCCAATGGCATTCGGAGCTGGCTGTAAAAGTAAAAAGAAAGCGGCTGAGGCAGCTGCAGCAGCAGAAAAGGCCCGGATGGAACAAGAGGCCGCGTCGCTAAAGCGTCAACAAGAAGAAGAAGCCCGTAAACGCAGGGAAGCCGAGGAAGCGGAAGCAGCGAGAAAGGCTGCGGCAGAAGCAAACATGAAGAGTCCGCAGGCGAAACTCGAACAGTATTTTAGCAGCATTTCCAATGCAAGCAACGAAGCGTCGGCAAACAGCAGCATCAATGAAGCGCTGAGCCTGTTTGCGTCAGCGGAAACACCCGTGCTCATTGTGATACATGAAGCAGGGGGTCAAAAGGATTACGACCGCCCGACTACCATTAAGAACTACCTCAACTACTTAAAGGACCAAAAGAAGCAGGCTGATAAAATTGGAAATCTGCAATTCGACAACTCAGGCAAGATAACCGAGGTCGAGCTGGTTAAACAGAACTAACATAAAATTTTAAAAATTATAAAAATGCTTAATCATAAATTTTTATCCGCCCTGCTTGCTGGCCTTTGCATGGTGACTCTTGCGATGGGCCAGAATGCTGAAATAAGTCCGGCGAGGAAACAGGCCATAGATTCACTTGCCCTGGAGAAAGTGCGGGATTTGAGCAAGTACATCAGCATAATTGGAAATAAAAAGACACCGTTCTCGGAGGCAACGCGTGTGATGGACAGGGCAGAGGAGCTTTTTGCGCCGGACAGCGAGATGGGCGTATCCTCCTTAAACCGGAAGGAAATCAACTATTATAAAGTACGCAAGTATTTTGAACGTTTGATGGCCCTTAACTATGATCGCGTTACGATTTCATGGTATGATATTCATTACATCAGCGACCTGGAACGACAGCCCGATGGCCGGTACGTTGGCGTGGTTACCATCTATCAGCGCTTCGAGGGAACCTCTGATGATGGTCTAAAGTATAAAGACACAACCAAGAAGGACATTACCATTTATGTCGAAAGGAAAAAAACACAAATACAGGGAAGAACGATCGAATTCTGGGATGTGCTGTTGGGAGATATCAGGGTGAGCGAAACGAGTGCATGAGGTCTGCTTTTGTATTATTAACATTGACATTGTTATCCCTTTCCCTACAAGCGCAGCTTGTGGACGAGATGGACGATGAAAGTAAACTCTATGCCGAGAACAAGCAGGTAAATCAATTTTTCCGGCGTTTTAATGGCGAAGAAGATGAAAAGGGCGAGCGGTATTATCCTAAAGACCGCCTGTACCGAAGTGAAAAGCTCCGCAAGAAATACATAGGAATCTTATTCGATGCCAGCAACGCCGGTATCAGCCCCGAGCTAAAGGTTGAGTTTACGAAGGATGTCATTAATAAGGACAAACCTGTAATTCTCAATTTTCACGGTGGCAACTGGTTTTCTGAAGTGCACACCATCTTCGTAATGAATGGGAAGGAAGTACCCATCACGTTATTTATGGAACTTGAGAAACACCACCAGGGTACACGTTGGGTGATCAGTAAGGTCTATGCGGATATGTTCAAGCCATATTTTGAAAGGGATACTGTCAAAGTCGGAAGATTCCTCCATCCATTGAGCCATGAACTTGATTTCATGAATCTTAGAAAAGCTTTTAGTAATCCGGACAGTGTTAATCAGTACACGGTTAAAAAGTTCGTTCCAGATCATCTTTCGGTTTTCCTCTACGAAGTAAAAAAGGGCAATCTGAAGTTCAAGACTGTGCAGGAGGTAAAATTCCATTTCTTCCAGCTCAGCGGTTGGTATTTCGAACTATCACAATTCAACCGGCCGGGCTACAACACTGGGTGGCTGATATCAAATCTTGTCAAGGTAAAAAATGAGTTTGAAAAAAATTTACTGAGGAAGTATGTCTATTATGAGACAAAATAAATGGTTCGCCATCCTCTTCTTTTTTCTTTTTGCATTACCTGGAGGCATTTACGCCCAGGGGGCTAAGCCCGATGCAAAAAAACATGAGCAAAAGGTGAGGGATATGGTGGCCTTTCTTGAGTATGTGCTCAATACCCTTGGAAGCGCGAGCACCTCAGCACGCGATAAAGATGTGCTGATCACGGAGAGCTACACCAAGATCTTTCGCGACGCAAAGGTTCAAATCGAAGACGATCTCGTTGAAAAAAGAAATGTGATCACCAATAAAGACGTTCAAGCCTATCTCAAGGACGTGGATTTTTTTTACGACAATCTGAAATTTGAATTCACAATAAAGGACATACAGGGAAAAGTTAACGCGAACGACAGGCTCTTCTATAAAGTTTCGCTGCTGCGGAATATGCAGGGAACAACGGTGGAGGGGAAGCTCGTTAATAATACCATTCCGCGATACGTGGAAATAAACTATGATCCCAAAGATCAGGATTTAAAGATAGTCAGCATTTACACGAACGAGTTTGACGAGAAGGAAGGTCTGATGAATTGGTGGAAACAGCTTTCCTTTGAATGGCAATCGATCTTTCAGCGCAAGCTGAATATTACCGACAGCGTGGATCTTGCGGATATCCGCAACATTGCTTCGATTGAAGTACTTGATCTCGCGGACAACCAATATATTCAAAACATTGAACCGCTTACGCAGCTCACAGGCCTGCAGACACTTAATCTGTCGAATACCGGCGTAACCGATCTAAGTCCAATACGGAATCTTACAGAACTTGTAGAGCTAAATCTTTCGAAAACAAAATTGGAGGACATATCCGCGCTTAAATATTCTGACAAATTGGTTAAGCTTAATATAAATGAGAGCGCAGTAAATGATATCGCGGTGTTGGAGAGAATGGCCCGCCTGGAGGTACTTGAAATGAGGGGTACAAGTGTAACCGACTTTACGCCGCTTGAATATCTTACTTCACTTAAGCAACTAAATCTGGAATCGAACCAGGTCTCAAACCTGTCGTCGCTTGATTCTTTAACCAACCTTACCGAGCTCAATGCATCGAAGACCTCCGTAGGAAACGTTGACCCGCTAAAGAACTTAAAAAATTTGACAGTGCTCAATCTGGACAGCACGCAAGTTTCCTATATCAAACCGCTAAGCGCCTTGCCGAATTTGAAAATACTTCACCTTAACAGCACATTGATCACCGACCTGAATGCGTTGCAAGGCCTCCCTAATATTGAAAGGATCTATTGTGATCAGACCAAAATAGATCGTGCCACGGCCGACGCTTTCATGAGCGCCAATAGGGGCGTGCTCGTCATTTATGATTCCAAGGACTTGAAAGGTTGGTGGGAATCGCTACCGATAGCCTGGCAAAAAATTCTTAGCGACGCGGCAAAGACCGGATCTTCTCCCACGAATGAAGAGTTGGCAAAGATCGCAAACCTCGACTCGATCAATGTCTCCGAGAACGATGGGATCACGGATCTCGAACCGCTCCAAAGATTACAAAAAATTCAAGCGCTAAACGCTGCGGGTACTGGCATCAAAGACTTGTCTCCTTTGGAAGAACACAGGCGCATTAAAACATTGGACATCAGCAACACGGCAGTTGCTGACCTTGGCGTGCTGCGTCAATTTAGCAACCTCTCATTGCTGAAAGCGGATCGGACCAAAATCGGAAGCCTGGAGCCACTCATGGGCTTGCGAAGCCTTAAGAAAATTTTTGCTGATGAAACAGGGATCCAGAATAACCACGTCCAGGATTTTTTGAGCAAACATCCGGAGTGTCTGGTTGTATACAAGACCGATACATTGATAACATGGTGGAACGAACTTTCAGAGAACTGGAAAGAAGTTTTTAAGGCGCAGGTTTCCATCAGCGATAAATCCAATCGCGAAGACCTGCACCAATTGATTGAACGCGAAACACTTGAATTGAAAGATGTAGCAGTTGACGAACTTTCGTCGCTCGGTGTTTTTGTTCGTTTGAAAGAGCTGGATTTTTCGGGAACGGCATTATCGGACATTTCGCCATTGGTAAATCTGACCGGAATTAAAAAACTGCGCATCGCTAACAGCCCTGTCCGTGATCTTCGTCCGTTAGGGCAGCTCAGTAATTTAGAGGACCTGGATATTTCAAATACTGCTGTGGAGGAACTCGATCCGGTTGCTGGGTTACAAAACCTTAGAGCGCTTAACTGTTCCGGAACGCAAGTAAGCAGTCTCGGTCCACTTCAGAATCTGTCTTTGGAATCCGTTGACTGCTCAAATACTAACGTGAAAAAATTAGAGCCCTTGTTCGGCCTTCCTTTAAAGACACTCAAGTGTTATAACACAAGAGTGTCTAGCAAGGAGGTTGATAAGTTCAAGAGTAAAGTTCCGAAGTGCAATGTTATTTATTACAGGTGAGTGTTACTCCATGGTGAACACCCATGCTTCTTTGAACACGTTTTTCCACCTATATTGATTTCTTATTTTCCTGGCTTCTTCAAGATCATAGGTTGAGAAAATGTATACGTAGTAAAATTTGTTCTTGGGATTCAGAGCAACATTTACTTCATACCCTTCCTTCACAAGTTGCTTTGTAAACTTTGTCGAGTGATCCATCATACTGAATACCGCTACCACAACGTAATGTCCCTTAGCGATGGTGAACGATTTTGCGGGTCTGCCAGCGGGCACAGGTTCGGCTGTTTTTGCAACCTCATCCCTGTCGACTCTAACGGCTTCAGGATTTGACTTCGCCAGATTTTCAGTAGAGGGGGTCTTGACGACATTTTCGGTGGCGTCATTTTTTGTCGCTTTCTCCTTCGTCTCTTTCGCCGGTGCATTCTTTGCGATCACAACATCCTGGTCGTCAGTTTTAATATCGTCCTCTTGCTCACTGTCAGCTTCGGTCACTTCGTTAGCCGGGCGTTGGTAGATAGCTGGTTTCGGCTTGGTGTTCTTAGCATAAACAGGTGTTTTCTTCTTTCCAAATTTTAATGTCAGGTGAAGTTCATGTGCGCTGGTCGACCCTATGCCTGATTTAAAAGGAGGAAATTCATAACTGTAGTTTACTCTGAACTTGTCCTTCAGATTCATCCCCAGAAACAGTGCGAGACCATTGTTTTGATTGTAACCGGCACCAGTCCAGATCTTGTCTTTGTAATATACGACGGAAGCCGCTTCCCATGCATTTTGAAGTCCATCGGCGCTCTCACGGTAAAGCACGTAAGGCTCGATGGCAAAGTTTTCCATAATGCCCACGTTGAATCTGTAGCTTGCCGAATAAAGACGATTTCTAAGATTTGAGAACGCGAATTTGCTGAAGGTATCGTGATTGAATGAGTTGGAACTGAAGAGTTCCGTAAACGCAAATCCAAGTTTAAGACCGGAATGAGCGTAAACGACGCCAACATTTCCGTCTACATAGAAATTATTATTGGAGGCATTTACAATGGCGGGATCATTTGTGTTCAGTTCTTCCGCGCTAAGATCGATCGAGTTCATACCTACGCCTCCCGAGAGGCCAAACCGAAGCGATTGATTTTCAGC
>DASUTP010000648.1:0-19453 GCA_036374515.1 Chryseolinea sp.
ACCCAATAAGGTGGTATCGGACCAGTATGCAGCAACAGTGTTCGTTATGAAGGATGGCAGTTCAATAGTCGGCAGGCTTACAAATGAAGATGATAATACTTATTTTGTTTCTCAGAATCCGTTTGCCCCCCAAACGTTGCGGGAGATTCCCAAACAGGAAGTGAGCTCGACGAAACTGTCGCGGGTATCGTTAATGATGCCGGGACTGATCAACAGTCTGAATAATGAAGAACTTAAAGATCTTCTGGCCTACCTGATGGCTGGAGGAAACAAGGAAAGTGATATCTATAAGAACAAGAAACAGGCAAGTAAGTAGGCATAACATGAAAAAAAACGGTCACTTGAAAGCAATACGGGAACTTCTGTGCGCTGGAATTATCCTCTTGTGTACTTTGGGATATTCTCAATCAAAGACGGATGGATTTGTCCAACTCTTCGATGGAAAGACGCTGAACGGATGGGAAGGTGATGCAGGCCTGTGGAGGGTTGAAAATGGGTGTATGGTGGGTGAAATTACGCCCGATAAGCTTCTGAAGACAAATTCATTTATAATCTGGAAGGGTGGCGAGCCCGCCGACTTCGAGCTGATCCTCGAATACCGGATCGCAGCAACCGGCAACAGCGGTATTAACTATCGAAGTGAGCAACTTACTGACGTGCCGCACGCGCTTAAAGGATACCAGGCCGATATAGACGGAAAAAATAACTACACAGGTCAAAACTATGAAGAACGCGGCAGGACGACCTTGGCGTACAGGGGCCAGAAGACGGTGATAGATCCATTAAAAAAACCAGGGGCTTCGGTTCGTGATGATGTGAAAAACAACGCATGGACTGGATTAAAAGTAGTTGAGTCTCTCGGCAACATAGATTCGCTGAAAACACACATAAAAGCCGACGATTGGAATGAGGTCCACCTTATCATAAAAGGCAACCGATTACAGCACTTTGTTAATGGTATCCTAATGAGTGACGTCACAGACAATGATACAGCAAACCGGAAAATGAAAGGCCGGCTCGGCGTGCAGGTGCATGTTGGTCCACCGATGAAAGTTGAATTCAGAAACATACGGTTAAAGCAGCTCTAGGGTCCCGGTGCTGTTGAATAAAAATATTATTGTTTAACGCTGAACCAAAAAAATTAAAAGTGGCATCTCAACCCTGGACAGATAAAGTATCCAATTTTGCGCAGTTAGGAGGAATCGAAATTTCGGTACTGGACAATGGCGCGGGACGCGGCACGCGTATCGCCTGGGTTAACACTGGAACCGGGCTGCGATACAAAGTCGTCATCGACCGTGCGCTTGATATTGCGGATGCCTTCTACAATCAATATAGCCTCGCCTGGTTAAGTCATGGCGGTGTCACGTCTCCTCAACCTTTTGCGCACCGTGGCATGGATTGGATCAGAACTTTCGGAGGTGGGCTGCTTACAACGTGCGGCCTGGACCACGTTGGTGGTCCGGAAAAGGACGAATATGGAGAACGTGGTATACACGGACTCATCAGTAACCTCCCGGCGGAAATTGTTTCCATCCTGCAACCTGAGCCCCTGCAGGGAAAAATGGAATTCAGTATATCGGCCAAAATAAAACAAACGCAGGTATTCGGACCAAGCCTGGAATTAAAGCGTACGCTCTCAGGTACACTAGGGCAGGCCGTCATCCGTTTACACGACGAGGTCACCAACTGCGGCAACACACCAGCGCCGCATATGCTCTTATATCATTTGAATTTCGGATGGCCCCTCGCCGACGAAGGCGCCGATATCCTATGGAATGGTCCATGGCAATTTTCCGGGGATAAAGACGCGGCAAAAATTTTTAAAGAAGGCAATAAATTTCGCAAGTGTCCGCCGCCGCTTGCGTCGCACAGTGGAGGCAGCGAAGAAGTTGCATTTATTGATGTTTTGCCGGACGACGCCGGGCGCTGCACGGCAGGGTTGTACAATGCGCAAATCGATCTTGCGCTAGCCATCCGGTTCAATAAAAAGGAATTGCCGTGGCTGACGAACTGGCAACACTGGGGAAAAGGAGAATATGTAACAGCGCTTGAACCCGGAACAAACCCTCCCATCGGGCAGGCTAAGGCAAGAGCGCAGAATACGCTCGTTTTTCTTGAGCCGGGTGAAACGCGGTCCTACAACGTGGAGATGGAGGTGCTGACCCACGAAGCGGGCATCAAAGCGTTAATAAAAAACACTAATCCCAAAAGTCATTAATGCATTATGAAATAAATTCTTATGGAAACAATTGAAAAAACAAGCTTGGCAGAGAAAGCATTAGAGCAGGGCAAAGGAATTCTGCGTCTGGCTCCCACGTGGGTTCCGCGGTCTTTCTGTGTGCCCGGGAGACGCATCAAATTGCATCCCGACGATTACTACATACTGGGTGGACAACGCGGAGGTATTGACGAGCGGTGGTTGTCATCTACTACACCAGCGAAAAACGGTCCGCTTACCGGAAAGAATGAAGGCTTAAGCGCAATTGTTTTTAGCGATGGCAAGCAGGAAAAACAATTTCTGCTGAAAGATGCAATAGATGAGTTAAAAGGTGAAATCATAGGAGACCGCTTGTGGAAAGAGTATGGAAGCTGGCCCATGTATTCAAAATTTTTTGACAACCTGGGTCCTCTCCCCCATCACATTCACCACAACGATGAACACGCCAAGCTGATTGGGCAACTGGGCAAACCAGAGGCATACTATTTCCCCCCCCAATTAAATAATCATGGGGGCGATTTTCCGTATACCTTTTTCGGTATTGCTCCAGGGACAACAAAAGAACAGATCCGCGAATGTCTTGTGAATTTCACAAAAGGCGACAACAAACTGACGAACTATTCATCTGCGTATCGCCTTGAACCTGGAACAGGCTGGGACGTTCCCCCAGGAATTCTTCATGCGCCCGGAAGCCTTTGTACTTATGAACCACAAAAAGCATCCGACGTATTTGCGATGTATCAGTCGCTGGTAAATAATGCAATCATTCCGGAGGAGTTATTGTGGAATGGAACGCCGAAGGACAGGATTGGCGACTATGATCAGCTAATGGAGGTAATTGATTGGGACTTGAACGTTGACCCGCATTTTATGGCGAACCATTTCATGAGGCCAAAACCCGTTCGCCCTGTTAACGAAATGGAAGCCGGAGGCTATAACGAAAAATGGATCTGCTATAAATCACACGCCTATAGCGCAAAGGAACTCACGGTCATGCCAGGCGCACGGGTTACCATAAAAGATAGTGCCGCATATGGAATCATCATGATGCAGGGGCATGGCAAGATGGGGGTCTGGGATATTGAAACTCCTGCGCTTATACGGTACGGTCAACTTACCCATGACGAATTTTTCATTAGCGAAAAGGCGGCTCGCGAAGGTATCGTCATTTCAAATAGTTCCAGCACAGATCCGATCGTTATGCTAAAGCATTTCGGTCCTGACAATCCTGACCTTAAACTTGAATAACATCAGGACGCTGATGCTTTAATACAAAAAATTTTATACGATCAACTTAAAACACTAAACGTATGCCCGATAATAATTTTCCCAAATTGCATAATGCTACCTGGCCAGGAGTCGTGGGTAAAGGCGAAAACTCAGAGCCGGCGATCCCCTTCGATACCATGCTAAAAATGACGGCAGCCGCCGAAGTAAATGGTAAACGATTCGACGGTGTTGACTTAGGGCTATTGGGGCCGCACATTGACCTGGTTAACTTCGGCGACGACGATATCAAAAGATTGGCCGAAAAAGTTAGTGATCTGAATCTTAATATCGGCAGCCTTGTTGCTCCCATCTGGGGCGGACCCGCCATGGGCAGCAAGGAAGACCGCGCTGTATTTGTTGACATGGTTCGCAAGTCATGTGAGTTTGGACAACGCTTGCGGGAATTAGGTGTGCGCCCATATGGCGTTATCCGCATCGACTCAGCAAGTTCTCCCCAAAATTGGGCAGTTGATCCCGTCAACAACACGAAGCTCATCGCTCAGACTTTTCGGGAGGCCTGCGACGTTGCCGCCGACTTCGATGAAAAGCTGGCAGCGGAAGGAGAGATTTGCTGGGGGGGAATGCATAGCTGGAAGACGATGGTCGAAACGTTGGAGGCTGTGGACCGCCCTAACATCGGCTTTCAAGCGGACATGGCCCACACGCTTTTATATTTGCTTGGATACAATCGGATTGAAGATAGGATTCTTCCGGAAAATTTCGATTGGAGCGACCGCAAGACGTTGACTGAAGGGTTAAAAAAGGTCACGGCTGCCCTTCGTCCTTGGACGATCGATTTCCATGTCGCACAAAATGACGGAACAGTGTTCGGCTCTGGATCCCACGACAAGACTGGTCGTCACTGCCAGGCTACTGATCCAAATGGCAAACTCGACATCGCCAAAGACGCCGGTCATTGGCTCCGCGATGAAAATGGAGAGCTTACCAAAGCATTTAAACACATCTGCTGGGATGGATGTATGTTCCCGAACGCAGTCATGACACAGCAAAAAACATGGAACGATGTTTTAGGAGCATTGATCAAGGTGCGTGAAATGCATGGTTGGTATCAGCCCGAGACAATGGCGGTTGGAAAATAAATGTTATCCCGTAACAGCATAAAAAGATGAGTCAGCATAAACTTTTAAGAATTGGTTTGATCGGTTGTGGTTTTATGGGACGAACGCATTCTAATGGCTATAAGCGTGTCGGAGATTTTTTTCCATCGCTGTCTTACAGACCTCAATTGAAAGCAGTTTGTTCACGGAGTGAAAAAACGGTAAAAGCGTTTCAGGAACAATGGGGCTATGAGTCGTATGAAACAGATTGGAAAAAACTGGTTACGCGCAGCGATATAGACGCAGTGGATATTTGTTCGCCGAACGATACACATGAGCAGATTGCTATCGCCGCAGCCGAAGCAGGCAAAATGGTTCTGTGCGAGAAACCGTTATCCAGGACCCTGGAGGAGGGCCAACGCATGGCAGAGGCCGTAAAGAAAGCAGGGGTAAACAATACAGTATGGTATAACTACCGAAGACTGCCAGCCGTTACGTTGGCAAAGCAGATCGTGGATTCCGGTAAGCTCGGGAAGATATTTCATTATCGCGCAAATTTTCTTCAGGATTGGACGATCAGTGCAGATTTACCCCAGGGCGGAACGGGCCTGTGGCGCATGGATGTCGATGCAGCAGGGTCAGGCGTAACGGGCGATCTACTCGCACATTGCATCGACACTGCGATGTGGTTAAATGGCGCCATTAAAGATGTTTCTGCGGTCACGGAAACATTTATCAAACAGCGATTGCACCAGCTTACAGGCAAAGTTCAGCCCGTGGGAATCGATGATGCCTGTATCTTCCATTGCCATTTTGAAAACGGCTCACTCGGTCTCTTCGAATCGACGCGGTATGCGCGGGGACATAAGGCGTTGTATACCTTCGAGATCAATGGTGAACATGCCTCCATTCGCTGGGATTTGCACGATCTCAACCGCTTGGAATATTTCGACCACCGCGATGAATCTATCGTGCGGGGATGGCGCTCTATTCACGTAACGGATGGCGACCAGCCTTATATGGACAAGTGGTGGGTTCCGGGTTTAGGTATCGGATACGAGCACAGTTTTATTCATCAGGTGGCCGATTTTCTAAAGAGCGTCGAAGGTGGCAGCGCATGCCATCCGACCTTCGAAGACGCCTTGCAAACTCAAAAGGTATGCGAAGCAGTGCTCGCCTCCGCAGCGACGCGAAGCTGGAAGGAGACTGGCGTAAAAGGACAACAGTTTTAGGGGCCGTACAAAAAGTAAATAATAAAAGGGATCAATTTCTAGTCAGGAGCAGCTTTGTGCAATGGCGAAACAAACCAAAGTATCCGGCTGCGCACACCACCGCATTAAGAACCACTTATGAAATTCTTGCTTCAATTTTGCGCCGTCGCGCTAGCCATGTCATCGATAACTACCGTAGGCGCTCAGGCACAAAACAAATCAAAAAAATCCCTCATCGTGTTCGTTACAGGCGATCATGAATACAGCAGCGAAGCAACGCTACCATTACTCGCCAGTGAAATAGAGCAGCATTATGGTATGCAGGTGAAAGTGCTGAAGTCCTATCCAGATCACAATGCCGAGGAAAACATCCCGGGCCTTGAAGCGCTGAGGGACGCCGACCTTGCCGTGTTTTTCTTGCGCTGGAGAAGGCTGCCGGCTGAACAAATAAAATACATCGACGATTATTTGAAATCAGGGAAACCAGTTATCGGCCTACGCACTTCCACCCATGCGTTCAATTATCCAAAAGGGCACCCGCTTGAAAAATGGAATGCGTTCGGTGAATTTGCCTTGGGCTCACCTCCCGGGTGGGGCGGCACGGCAGGTCACACACATTGCGGACATGAGTGCTCGACAGACGTTTCCATAATTAAAGACGCTGCCAAGCACCCGATCTTAACAGGCGTAGATCCATCCTTTCATGTGAGTTCATGGCTGTACAAGGTTTTGCCCGATTACCCTGCCAAGGGTTCCACCTGGCTTTTGATGGGCAAGGCCGTGAATCCCGACAAGGCGGGATTCGCAGATAATCCCGTAGCATGGACATGGCAAACGCCGGCCGGCGGAAAAGTGTTTGCAACGACGATGGGACATCCGGCGGATTTTGCCGTGGAGTCCTTTCAACGCCTCATGATCAATGCCATCCATTGGTCGCTCGACAAGCCGGTACCAAAAAAATGGAATGGAAAAATTGATATTAATGTGCCGTACCGGACGGAAGCAGACACAAAATAGGCAGCCGATCAAAATGCTGGTTCAGGTGATTTTCTGATACAACGGCGTGAATATGCGTTGGAATGGTAAACTTATAACATTGATGATGGTTAAAAAACTAGCGAAAATGACGATGGGATCGGCCAAAGCCATTGGACTCTGCCTGATCTTCCTGCTCACAGCACAATGTTCACAAACCCCGGCGCCTAAAATCGAACTAAGGAAAAATGCGCACATAGTTCTCATCGGCAATAACCTTGGATCAAGGATGATGAATTTCGGTCATTTCGAAACTGAAATGCATCTTCGTTATCCTGACAGCTTACTGTTTATCCGGAACATGTGCGACGGCGGAAACACCCCCGGCTTCAGGCCCCACGCCTCTCGTGTATCTCCCTGGGCATTTCCAGGAGCAGAAAAATATCAGACTGAGCTTGCCAACTACTCGGACAGTCAGGGGCATTTTGAAACCGAAGATCAATGGCTCACCCGTCTTCAGGCAGATATTATAATTGCATTTTTCGGATATAGTGAATCGTTTCAGGGTGAAAAGGGATTGCAAAATTACAAGAATGAACTGGATGCGTTCATCAAATATACATTGAACCAGAAGTATAACGGAAAGTCCGCCCCGCGGCTCGTTCTCATATCCCCTATTGCCTTCGAGAACCTGTCCGAAAAATTTGATTTGCCGGATGGAAAGGTTGAGAATCGCAACCTAGAGCTATATGCAGGCGCCATGCAGGAAGTCGCGTCGGTTAATAACGTTGACTTTGTGGATGTTTTCACGCCGTCCTCGGAATGGTTTAAAACCAGCGATCATGCCCTGACAATTGATGGCTCACAACTTACGGAGGAAGGTTACCAAAAATTCTCCAAGCTGCTTGCCGACGAGATTTTTGGCAGTGTTACCGCGGCAGAAGCACACCGCGACCTGGTTCGGGAAGCCGTTCTTGAAAAAAACTGGATGTGGCATAATGATATTAAGATTCCCAACGGGGTTCACGCTTATGGACGTCGCTTCAACCCATATGGACCGGAAAATTATCCTGCCGAAATACAAAAGATCCGGGAAATGACAGCTATCAGGGATGAGGCTATTTGGAAAGCCGCAAAAGGTGAAAAAATGGATCTGTCGGAAGCGGATAAAAAAACGTCCAGGCTGCCGGAGGTAAAAACAAGCTTTAACCCTGAAAAAAATGGAAGCCTTCAATATCTGTACGGACAAGAAGCTCTAAGTAAAATTCACGCTGCCCCTGGGTATAAAATAGATCTGTTTGCTTCTGAACAGGAGTTTCCGGACCTGGCAAAACCATCTCAAATATCCTTTGACAATAAAGGCAGGCTTTGGGTTGCCACCATGCCCGCCTATCCGCATTATAAACCGGGCGATCAAAGGCCAGATGATAAACTCATTATCCTCGAAGATACTAACGGGGATGGAAAGGCAGATAAACAAATAGTCTTTGCAGCAGGGCTTCACTTACCCAACGGATTTGAAATTGCCACGGAAGGGGTGTACGTCTCGCAAGGCACAAATCTGATGTTGTATAGCGACACCGATGGCGATGATAAGGCTGACAAGAAAGAGATCCTGCTAAGTGGATTCGACGATCACGACACGCACCACGAAATTCACGCCTATTGTGCCGACCCTTCCGGAGCGATATATATGGGGGAAGGCGTCTTCCTGCACACAAATGTTGAAACATCCTATGGTCCGGTACGGGCCACGAATGGCGGGTTCTACCGTTATAACCCTGCCCGCCGGCAACTTGAACGAACCGCTCAGCTTGCCATTCCCAATCCATGGGGCATCGCCTTCGACGAATGGGGACAGAACTTCTTTTCTGAAACATCTAGCCCTGATGTGCGGTGGATGATGCCTGGCTCGATAAAGCCGCGATACGGTGTATCTTCTCCTAAGTCACGAAATCTCATTGAAGAAAAACACCGGGTACGTCCTACCTCGGGTTTAGAGTTTGTATCCAGCCGTCATTTTCCAGATGACGTGCAAGGTGATTTTCTGATCAACAATACCATAGGTTTTTTAGGAACGAAACAACATACCTTAAAGGACGACGGGACCGGCTACACAAGCATCCACCGTCAGGACCTGATAAAATCAGACGACAAAAACTTCCGGCCTGTAGACCTCGAGTTCGGTCCGGACGGATCACTGTACATTGCCGACTGGCACAACATCCTCATCGGTCACATGCAACACAATGCGCGGGACCCCCTGCGCGATCATGCACATGGCAGAATTTACAGGGTCACGTATCCCTCAAGGCCTTTGGTAACACCGCCGGTCGTTGCCAGTGCAAGTATTGATGTACTATTTGAAAATCTAAAGCTGCCCGAGTACCGGGCGCGCTACCGGACGAGGCGTGAACTTAGAGGTCGTGACACTTCCGAGGTACTCTCTCACCTGAGCCGCTGGATTGACAAGCTGGATAAAAACGATCCTAGGTTCGAACACCATTTGCTTGAGGCATTGTGGGTAACCTGGGGAAATAATAAAATTGATGAAGCGCTGCTGCGACGGTTGCTCGCGTCAAAGGACTATCATGTCAGAGCAGCCGCCGTTCGCGTACTGCGCTATACCGGCCATCAGGTTAAAGACCAGGCTGACCTATTGATGCAGGCCGCGCGCGATGAACATGGTCGTGTCAGACTGGAGGCGATCGTCGCCGCTTCATGGCTTGACATTGACCGAGGGCTAAAAATTTTGGATGAGGCTGCAAAGCTTCCACTTGACGAATGGATGGCAAGCACGCACGAAGCCGCGGTCGCTCATCTTAATGGACGGTCCGTTGAAGAGAAAAAAGAAGAGATAACCAAAACGCACCTCAAGGGAAAAGACCTGGATCTTTATTTGAAAGGCAAAGCCATCTATAGTAAAGAGGGATACTGCAATACCTGCCATCAGCCGGACGGGAAAGGACTTTCCGCTTCGGGTTTTCCGCCACTCTCCGGGACGGCCTGGGTAACGGGCAGCGAAGAACGATTGATTAAACTGGTGTTGAATGGCCTTCAGGGACCGATCGAAGTGCTTAATCAAAAATATTCCGGCCAGGTTCCTATGACACCATTCGCAGGACTCTTGAATGACGAAGAAGTGGCGGCTGTTGTCACGTACGTTCGAAATTCATTTGACAACAAAGGTTCCGTAGTGACGGCAGACCAAGTGAAAAAAGTACGTGAAGCAACTAAAGGAAAATCGGGCTTTTACTCTCCGGACGAATTGCTTAAGCAACACCCGTTGGAGAAATGATAAATTGAAAAGAATACGACGATGATAAGAATAGGATTTAATGTACTGGCCTGGACTGCGGAAGTTTCAGAAAAATTATTCCCCATCGCAGACCGGCTTAAGCAAATCGGCTATGATGGCGTTGAATGTTTTATCGGTGCAGGTGAGCCAGAAACATTTCGTCAGTTCGGCAATCACGCGCGTTCCGTGGGGCTGGCTACAACTGCGGTAACCGTGATGAGCAAGGAGACAAATCCAGTGGATAGCTCGGCCGTTGTTCGGGCAAAATCATTGGATCAGATCAAGTGGGTGATCGATCGGGCACACGATATGGGGGCAGCGGTGCTTTGCGGGCCTTTTCATTCTGCCCATGCAAACTTCTCGCGCAATGCTCCGCAGGAGCAGGAGTATCAATGGAGTGCTGAGGTGCTTCACGCAGCAGGTGAATACGCCGCGCAGGCAGATATCACGCTAGCCCTGGAGGCTCTCAACAGATTTGAATGTTACTTATGCAACACCATGGAACAGTTGCTGTACCTGGTGTCGAAAGTCGGCCATCCGGGCGTGAAGGCGATGTATGACACCCATCATTCCAATATAGAAGAGAAAAAAATAGGGTTGGCAATTGAAACCATATCACCTGTGCTGCATCATGTTCATATCAGCGAAAACGACCGGGGCACGCCTGGCGATGGCCATGTTCTTTGGGATGAAACATACTTAGCGCTGTCGAAAGTTAAATACCAAGGGTGGCTTACTATCGAGGCATTTTCACGCAACGATCCTGACTTTGCAAATGCCATCAATGTATGGCGCGAATACTCTAACCCATGGGATATCGCTGAAAGGGGTTTCAATTTCATCAGGGAAATGTGCCAGCGCCATGGGCTAAAATAACCAGATTCCCCCTGATACCGACTATCTGACTAACTATTACGGCCAAGTTAACCGTTACTACGGATCTGGCTAGATAAACCCGTGCTCGTGGAAGGGGAACCAAGGAAAAAAGCTAAATTTTTAATCTTAAATTGTGACACTTGCAACGCCGCTAAAACGACACGAAATGCAGAAAATAGTTTCCATCATGGTGTCCCTGCTGATGATCGCATTGGCTTCGTGCGGCGAGCAGCGGGGACATAACGCGACCAGCGACGTTGGCTCCATCAAAGCGCTCAGCGCCAAACGTGCCCAGGCTTTTAACGAGGGAAATGCAGATGACATCGCCACTGCTTTTACCGAAAGCGGACTCCTGATGGCACCAGGGATGAGACCGTTGAAGGGCCGTGAAGCAATTCGTCAATATTACCAGGACATTTTCACCCAATACAAAACATTTCTGGAGAGCGGCTACGAAGAAGTAAACGTTTCCGGTGATATCGCTTATGGGATCGGATATGCAAAAGTAAAACTGGTGCCCCATGCTGGCGGCGACACAATTGTGTCAAGCGCAAAATATGTAAACTTACTTCACCGCCAGGATGATGGTTCGTGGTTAACAACGCACGATATATGGAATGGAAATGAACAATGAAACAATCTTTAGTCTAATTATCTTTTCATCCGTTGTTTTTCGATCCAATTCAAAATTCGGCTCACATAATCTGTGGCTTCACCTGCTTTCGATCGCATACTGTGATCAACACCAGGAACGACCTGAATCTCTATCGGCAGAGAGAACCTATTTCGAACTCCTTCCAATAATTGTATTGACCTTTCCACTGGGATGCTGGCATCCGCGCTTCCGAAAATCCAAAGCGATGGCGGCGTCAGTTTACTTACATAAGGAATAGGATCGAATCCTTTAGGTCCCTGGTAGGAAAGCACCCGTTTGTTGGCATCTTCCAACGAGTAATCGCCGTTTTCAGCAAGTGAACTGTAATAAATTTCTTCACCAACGGAAACAGCGGGTCCCGAGAAGGTAGCGACCAAATAAATATCCGCTAGGGAAGCTGCCACCGGAATAATCCACCCGGCCTGGCTTGCACCAATCAAAATACACTGCGTGCTGTCGATACTTCGATGATGCCTGAGCGATTCTACGGCCGCAATAGCATCTTTTGCTAGACGAAGAATCGTGGCAGGACTATTCTCCGTACCAACATCGACATCGGTATACGCGCCAGCTGAACTTCCAACGCCCCGCTTGTCGTATCTAAATGTTGCAAATCCATCTGCCACAAACGGCGCGACGAATTCATTGTAGTCTGCGCGTGTTCGCCGGCCGGAGCCGTGAACGAATACCACTAAGGGAAATCTTCCGTCACCCTTTGGCAGATCTAAAATTCCTTCCAGTGTAACGCCCCCGCTATTGAATTTTATAATTTCGTTTCTATTTTCCTGGCCGGCAGTTGTACAGGAAATCATCATTGGTAACAACCATACATAAAACAGCAAAACCACTTTCATGTCTTTAAAAGCTCGCTTGGGCTTGGCGAATACTAAAAATAAATCTGGATTATTCATAGAATTTTCAGGCTGTTCCCAGAAATCTCAGGAGTCACGACCAGCTGATCAACATCGGCTGCTTGCCGGGTTAAATTCTGGATACCATTGGGGTCGAAATGGCAGGCGTTGCTCGAAAGGCAAATTTTGGTGAACTTTGGCCGCCTTCGCTGGCCTCTCTTGGAATACCTTGAAAAAGGGGCGATTAGTATGAGAAAAAAATAGGGATGATTTTACCCGACAGTCCGGCGGAAGTAATTAATGCTGTTTTGACCACAGGAACACACGGCCGACGGAAAAAAACAGTACGGCAGGAAAAGGGCCACTCTAAAAACCGATTGTTAATGCTATGTTTGTGAATTTTCAATGAACCTTTGCCGCTGGGGAAAAGCTTGGGTCGAACTTCAAAGGTCCACAAGGAAAACTAACTAATGGCTACAAAAAAATGGAAATGGGAGGCACGAATTTAGCGAGACCGATACGTACTGTCTCCTCTCAGCCGAGGATTGCCGTAGGCTTTTTTTTTAAAGGAAGAATATGTCTACAGCGGCAAGGTTAATTTCAGGCAGCGCAGCATCGTGGGCCCAGATTGCTGTAAACATGGCCTCACAAATTGTTTTGGTTCCGGTATACCTGAGTTATTGGGATGCCGAAACTTATGGTGTCTGGCTGGCGGTGCAGGGGATCATGAGTGTACTTTCTATGCTTGACTTGGGTCACCAAAATTTTTTGGCATATGAGTTCTTACGCCTGGGCAGCAGCGACAGAGTTGCGTTCGCCAGGTATTTGTGGTCTGGTGTTGCCACCGGGTTAGTGATTAGTTTAGTTCAGGTTATTCTCATCATTATATTTATTTTTTCAGGTACCCTCGGCTTTTTATTAGGTGAGTCCGGCATTAAAAATTCCGAGTTGCTGAATTCAGCCGGCCTAGCATTATTTCTCCAGGGTTTTTCATGGCTGGTCTTTGCTACCTCACCGGGACTCATTGGCAGGTCGCTTGCGGCTTTTGGATATTTTCCCCGGACGGCGTGGTGGGCCGTTGTGTCGGCAACCTCTACTGCATTGGTGCCACTTATAGCAGTCATCATGGGAGGCGATCTGGTGATGGCGAGCCTTGTATTGTTGATTGGTGCTGCCGTTTACACCGTACCGGTCTACATCGATTTCTTCAAACTTCTCAAAAAGGAAAAAGTGGGATTTGTCAAACCATCGATGTCCATCGGGTATTTAAATTTTAAGAAGTCGCTACCCCTTTTGGGAAAATCTTTATTTGAAAATGTAAGACAACAAGGCGTTCGCCTGATCTTGAGTCCACTGTCCGGACCTGTTGGACTTGTCGCCTTTTCTACCATGCGAACGGGAGCGAATGTTGCGCTGCAGGGACTTAATACCATTGTCAATCCGCTGGTTCCAGATTTGATGCGCTTCTTACATGCCCGTGATCAACCTCGTACCGAATCAGCATTCGCGACGATCTGGATCCTTGTAATCGCCGTTATGGCCCCTGGTATTGTAATCCTGCAGGCCTTCATAGAGCCACTATATCTTCTATGGACGCAAAATAAAGTATCCTTTGATCCCGTTCTCTTTGCGTTCCTTTCCTTTGGGGTTCTTGTCTACGCGGTGGTTCAACCCGCCATGGCCGTAGTGATCGGTAATAATTTGACCAAAACCCAGCTGGCCCTTACGGCACTTGCGGCCATCATTGTGTTCGCGGTCCTGATCTCAACGGTCCCGTTAGTGGGAATCGTCGGAGCCGGAGCTGCATTATTGCTGGCTGAGATCAGCGCCGCGATAGGGTATAAAATGTATGCAAAACGTTGGCTTAAGCAAAATGATCTGCTGTGGCCGAGTCGCGCATTTCACATTGCCGTCGCAGCGTTGGCCATTGCGGCAATTTCCCTTGCCGCGCTAATCCTGGCGCCTGAGTTCAAGTGGGTGTTCCTTTCGGTTTCAATGGCCCTGTTCGCCTGGAATGTAGTGAGGTATTGGAAGATCCTCCCTCAGATTGCCAAACAAAACGCAAAAAGTATTGTCATGAGGATACCGGTTATACGAACGATACTTGCGCAGATCATAAGCAAATTGAATGAGAAGACGTTGTGAGCGCTTGGGCACATACCGTCGGATATCAATAGACCAGGTAGAATGAAATCATCAAAATATGTCCGCTTATTTCAGGCGATAGTTCCGTCACCTGTATTCGCAGAAATTTCTGCCTTATGCTGCACGAGTGCCCAATCTTCATTAGCTTTAGGCCCTTCAATGAATCGTAGTCAACCCTTGTAAAGATATTCACGCTCAGCGATGCGTGATACAAAAATTGTATCCTACCATGCAAAAACTACTTACAATAGCGATTCCCACCTACAACCGCGCTAAGTTGCTTGACACTCAACTAAGTTGGCTGGCGGGTGCGGTTAAAGGCTTTGAGAATGAAATTGAAATTTTCGTTTCTGATAATTGCTCCACCGACAATACCCAGGATATCATCAAAAAGTGGAAAGAAAATTTGACCAATTTCACGTTTAAGTCCTGTAGAAATTCGGAGAACATCGGTGTCATGAAGAACATCATGAACTGCCTTGCTTCCGCAGTTACTAAGTATGTTTGGACGATCGGCGATGACGATCCCATCCAGGACCGGGCGGTTACCTACACCATCAACAAGCTGAAACAATATGATGATGTATCATTACTGTTCCTGAACTTCTCGGGTCGTAACCAATTGACAGGTGAACCGATGTTCCCACGCACCATCGTAGGTAATCGTTGGTTTGATATTGAAAGTGAGGACGGGACGGCAGATGGCAGCGCTGTATTCGAACATTGTATGACAAAAAGTGTTGGCGCCGTCATCTTTCTCACCGCCATAATTTATCGCACCGACCTGATGATGAAGGCTGCCCGAGCTTGGCCGGATGGCGTCACAAACTGGATGTACTTAGGCTACCTGGCGGGCTACTGCGCTGCCAACGGAAGGACCATCGTCACAAAAGAAAACTATTTGGAGTGTATTGTAAGCGTGAGCTATTGGCAGCAGGAGCCCCAAGCATCGCTGCTAATGCAGTACAAGCATGTGCCCGAGGTGGTAAACAAGCTGGTAGAAAACGGATACTCCAAAGAATTTTACCGTAAGATGATGGTGCAGACGTTTAAAGAAGCTAACCTGAGAGTTTTACTGGGTGCGTTAAGGCGATGGCCTGTATTTGCCTCGGGGATAATTTTTCCCTTCTTAACATCTGTAGGCCGCGCCGTCATTGGCGCAGGTCCCGCACGGGAACTTAGAATGGCGGATGGCAAAGCCTCTGAAAAATAACGTATAGCATACAGGTTGTAGCAAGTTCATTGTATTGAATTTGATCCCCTGTCCGCTGTAAGCTGTCTGCTGTACCCTATCCAATTAATTATCCACAAACTCTTTCCCATACAGATCGAGCAGTGTGTTATAGCCTTCTGAGGCTGCTCCATTGCCCCAATCATAGATCGTAAACTCACCGATGCCGACCCCTTCAAGGCTTGTCGTACCTTCATGCCCATAATTTTCCATCATGAAGCCATAGTCTTTCTCACCAAAAAAATTCCAACGCTTTTCCCATTGCTGCTTTGTCTTCGGATTCTCCGGGCAATACATCATCACAAACGAAGCCCTCAACGCGGCCAGGCCGCGTTCCAGATATTCTTTGCTGTTCAGCGCTTTGCCATATTTCACAACGAGCGGGGAAAACAAACTTTGGCGGGAATCATTCCACTCGCCGTCTGCATTCATAACGCCAAAACCTCCAAGTGAATTCACATAAATATACGGCGGTTGCCACGTAGCCTGCGCCATCAGCAATTCGTCCAGAGTGCGTTGTCCCCAATCGAGATATTTTTTTTCCTTTGCGACGAGGTAACAATTAAGGAGCGCTTCCGCAGTCCAATACATAGAGAAGGTGTTCTGTTTGAACATGTTATTTCTCTCCACTTTTTTATTGACAAGATCCTCCGCTCCAAACCGGCTGCAGGACCAATATGTTTCGAAATCTTCCCATTGGCCAACTGTAATATTACTTTCGATTACTGCATTCATCGCATTCAATGCAGGCTCGAAATATTTCTTTTCTCCCGTTATCTGGTACAGTTTGAGGAGGAACGTCACGGACATCGACGTTTCGGGAGATTGATTCAAGTGTTCCAAATTCTTCAGCGAATCCACGGAGATCCATGCAGGAAAAAATCCTCGTTCATCCTGAATTTTTAGTAAGGCGTCTGCGTAGCGGATGGCATATTTCAATAAGCGTTCATCTTTCTCCAGATCGTCGTACCACGTTAACATCAAATATGCCGTCCAACTCATATCAAGAACATGGAAAGGCGCCAGCTTCGGATTATTTGTGTATGGATTCCGGTTTGAATTGCCGAAGTAAAGTGTACTCCATCCCTTGGAACGATTGTATGCCTTTCCGTCTTTCGTCATCTTGCCCATTTCGGTTGCAATTACACTGGGAAAGAAACCATTCTTTTGAGGAAATGAGATGGCCAATTCCTTTGTCTTTAATGCATAGCCGAGCAGTGCCGTATTATTCGTTCGCCTGGCGTAGCGATACAACCCTATCGCAGAGCGAAGGGAACTAAACCACGCCTGGTTCCAAACTGATCGAAATTCGCGTTCGTTTACTTCTCCTGGATAGTTTGGACTTTGAGTTACGTTAACGATAAACGCAGGGGCTCCAACGATCTTTCCATTTAATTCAAACGTCTGCCAGACATGGTTGCGCCAGTTATTGAAAGCCCAGTTGTAAGTATGCTTTACATAAGGTTCAAGATCGTTGGTCTGCAATGGCTCACCTCGGTCATACAACGGCTTGCCCCACGTTTTCCACAGGAAAGAGGCGGCCTTTCGCCAAGGATTGAAAATGTTTGTCCTATGCTTATCAATTAATATATAGAAACCAAAGGTGATCTTACCCGGCGGATACACCGCCCCAGCTTGTCGTGTAAACAAGACGTGTTCCCTGACCATGGATTCACTCATACCTAATGTCATCTTATTTTCGATCGCGTTGAGGTCCATATACCAATCCACCGACGCATCCCCAGCAAGGATATCAAGATCCGGAATGATTGTAAGCTGCTTCTCTTCCGACGACATAATCATTGCAGGCGCCCTGAAGACGTGCTGAGCGATGATATGCTCGCTTGTCGGTGTTAAATGTGGAGCCCAGTGAAAGGTGGTCTTAAATTTGGGAAAGATACTAACCTGCCAGTCGTCCTGTCTCAATGTGTCAGGCAAATTCCAAGCAATTGCAACTTTAATAACGCTATCGGCCACAACCTCATACCCGACCTCGGGCGAATGAGGCCCAAGCTTCCCAAAATCGATCCTGTCAATATATTCAGACAACGCTTGGGGTATTCGTTCGTTCGGTGAATCACCCTTGCACTGGAATAAAGAATATATTACCACGCTTGCCGCTGCATACCCAAAGAAAGTGGTCTTTAATCTTCGCAGGACTAATCGGTAAAGCTGTTCGGGCATAATGGACTAATTTACCATTTTACCTCACAAAGAATGCAAGGCGGCGCCAGTGTCTGCAAATGAATTTCTATTGGAATGGCGAGGAGTTGGAGGCTAAGGCAGTCCAATGCTTATTACAGGACTACGTTATAACACCAAGGAAGTGATGTGAATTCTGGTCCTTACGGTCCTTCGCCCGGGGCTATTTTTGGCAAGCCCCCTGGACATCAAAAAAACCGGCAGCTTTAATAACTCTAAGCGCCGCGCGACAGCATTTCCCAAGAAGATGAGGTAGTCCGGAAAGCCACCTCCAGCGGCAAAGTATTGATTGGCGTCTGATTTCATCGCCGAAAGGCCCGTAACGGTAACCACTGCAATCATACCGATGTTGCTGCCTTCCCTTGGCCATGTAAAGTATGCACCGAGGTCTGCTCTCAGTCGGGAAAAAATAAGGAGAGATTGTGGAAGTTCCTTGGCCACTCCTACGAATGAGTCTCCACTTGAAGGTTGGCCGCTCGAATAGACCTCGAGTATGATCTATGTTCATTATCTTATCAAAATTCTAGTACAAGTTTAAAAATCGAAGTAGACCTTAATATCGGAACCCCAAGGAGGATTAAGTTTAAAGCCTACTTCAATTCGCCATTGCTGTTACTTGAATTTCATTTTATTTACAAGTTCACCCACTTTTTCACCTTGCAACAATGCAACATCTGCCGAAGGGTTAAAGTGAATGCCAGCCAAAACTCGTGACCATGCTGCTTCAGCTGCATATTCTTTTAAATTGTCGTACGACCTTGCCCCATGAACATTTTCGTGGGTCCTGTCCACAAATGAATAGTTTTTACCAAAAATATTTTCCAACACCGTCGACGAAGCCGCTCCGACCGTGGCATGTGCAGAAGGATACTCAGGATGCGCAGGGGTTCCAATAACTGTATTCCAAGTAGAATGTCCCAGTACGTTTCTGATATACGAAATAGGACGAATTAAATTATGTGTATACTTGGCTTTGAAGACTGATATGTTAGCTTCGTTTAGCGCAATGCCATGTTTTACATAAGTTACAGCTGCCTGATCAAGCCTAAGTTTATTTTGTTCAACTAACTGAGTGGCTATGTGGGTATAGTGACTCGGCGTGTTATAATTGCCAGGAATGTCGGCCCAATGTTTGATAATCAAGTTGTCTTCATCCTTGAGTGAAAGAGAAATGTCGTAGACTTTTTTCGCCATTTTATAAAATTCAGAATCCGGACTTTCAGAATATGTTATAGGAGGAGGTGGCGCGGTCAAGAGTGCGCTGTTCGCAATGAAGGAGCGGTTATCCCCCCAGTATGGCCTTGCTGGTTTTGCAAATGCAGGTGGTGTAGGAATCCATAGGCCTTGGCCTGTGGGAACCTCATAGGTGCTGCTTGTTCCACCGAGATAACCTTCGTGGCCTCCATCAGTTTTTGACCATTCGAAGATGCTGTTTGCAATTTTTCGTCCGTAGTCTGCCGA
>DASUTP010000649.1:0-4305 GCA_036374515.1 Chryseolinea sp.
TACGATTTGCTTGTTTAACATTTCTTCGATCTCAGGGGTGATTGACCGTGCGGGTGTATACGTCTGCTTCTTCATAAATTAAAATTATTTCACAAGGTATCGAAAAAGCCCCCATTTCAGCCAATTTCAGTGCGGTTATTATTTGGATTAATTCTAAATAAGGGATACACTTGTACCTTGAAATGAATACACGGACGACGATTGATGCACTGATTGCCGACAACCAACCATTGACCGTTGCGGGCCTGGAATCCTTTCTCGCTGTCAAAGAGAATATAAAGATCGTTGGCAAGGTCAAAAAAGGCGTAGAACTGGCGGATATGATGGAAAAGCTTCAGCCCTCGCTTCTTATTGTCGACTACAATACCCCCGGTTATGTTTCTATTGACGATATCAGAAATGCGATGCTGACGTCAATAAATACGAATGTGCTTCTGTTGTCCTCCGACAATAACAAAGCCACCATTCTGGAAGCCTTGCAGCTGGGTGTCAAGGGCTACGTCACAAAAGAATGCAGCCTGGAGGAAGTGGGTATGGCCGTGCAATCTACCGCCCGCGGTGAAAAGTTCTTTTGCCATAAGATTCTTGACATTATTATGGAAAAGCATTTCCGGCCCTCACCGGAAAGCGAGCCATCCATCCTTACGACACGGGAGACGGAAATTCTCAAACTCATCGCCAGCGGCTCCTCAACGCAAACCATCGCCGACGTACTTTTTTTAAGTCCCCATACTGTTCAAACACATCGAAAAAGCATTATCAAAAAACTGAATATTAAGTCACCCACGGAGTTTGTGATACATGCCATGGACTTAGGACTCCTAAGACCCCGGTAGCCGCTGCCTTTATCGAATGGATAAGCTTCGAACTACCCTCTACAGGGTAGAAAACACCGCCTTCACAGGTTATGCACGCAAGCAAAACTAGCCATTACATTTGCAGTTTAAAATGATTCTAAATAATCTATGATCCTTATTTACCAAATTAAGAAGAGACTACTTTTCGTATTCGCTTTAACCGCTTTTGCGGGCGCATCCTGGGCACAGAACGGCAGTATTAGCGGAACAATTTCAACCGCTGACGGGGCGACTGCGGAGTTTGTGAACGTGTCCATCAAAGGCACGGCAAAAGGTGCAACGACTGACTCTAATGGCAAGTTTGAAATCCGGAAAGTATCTCCGGGCAAGCATATTTTGGTCGCGAGCTTTGTCGGTTTCGATCCGATTGAAAAATCCGTAGAAGTGCAAAGCGGAAACGCGACTACCGTGGATTTCGTGCTCAATGAAACTTCCGCACAGTTGTCGGAGGTAGTGATCAGGGGAGACCGCGATGGTTATAAGATCGACGCCCCATCCAATAGCCTCCGGTTGCAGTCAACCTTGTTGGAGACGCCTCAAAATATCCAGATCGTTACCAAAGACATATTAAGAGATCAGCAAGTGATCAGCATGAGCGATGGTCTGATAAGAAACGTCAGCGGCGCTGTAAGACTTGAGCACTGGGGGGACCTGTACACAAACATCTCCGCCCGGGGTTCTCAGATCCAGGCATTCCGGAATGGATTCAACGTTGTGAACTCGTACTGGGGACCGTTAACGGAAGATATGAGCTTTGTCGATCACATTGAATTTGTAAAAGGGCCTGCGGGATTCATGCTGGCTAACGGTGACCCTAGTGGCCTTTACAACGTCGTTACTAAAAAGCCGACCGGTCAAACAAAAGGGGAGGTATCTTTTACGTTGGGAAGCTTTGACCTCTACCGGACTGCCCTTGATCTGGATGGCAAGCTCTCAAAAAACGGAAAGCTTTTATACCGCCTGAACCTTTCCAGCCAAAGCAAGAAATCACACCGTCCAAACGAATTTAACAACAGGTATGCCATCGCGCCGGTAATTGCATATCAATTCGATGACCGCACGAAAATAACATTTGAATATACTTACCAGCGTGCCAAGATGAGCGACGTTGGCTCATACTACGTTTTTGCAACGGAAGGCTATGCTACGTTGCCGCGTGATTTTACTTCGCTGCCGGCAGGAATGCCTGCGACGATAATCAATGATCATAGCTTTTTCGTCAACCTTCAGCATCAGCTTAGCAGGGACTGGAAAATCACGGCCCAGTTAGCACGCTTTATTTACAACCAGGAAGGTAGTTCAATGTGGCCTGCCGCCGTAAACCCCGGCGGCACGATGCTGCGGGCAACCAGCAGCTGGGATGCTGAAAGCACCATGAGCATGGGACAGGTTTTCGTGAATGGGGAAATGACCACCGGTACCGTCCGCCACCGTATTCTGGCGGGTGTTGACGTTGCCAATAAGCAATACTTTGCCGACTGGGGTCAATACCACCAGCTCGATTCTGTTGGCGCCGAGTTCAATACCTTCGATCCTTATTACGGCGTGCCGGTGAACGGATATCCACGGTTTGACTATTCGACGCCTCTTGAAGAGAGAGCACAGGCGGTTGGAGGCCTGATGGACCAGCGTTACAGCGGCATATACGTTCAGGACGAGTTAGGTTTTGCAGATAATAAAGTTCGGTTGACAGTTGCCGGGCGTTATACATACGTAAGTCAGTCGGAATGGGGCGGAGCGGCGAAGACTGCCAAACATTTTACACCACGTGTGGGACTGAGTGTGTCCCTTAACCAGATTACTTCCCTCTATGCGCTGTACGACCAGGCCTTTCTTCCTCAAACCGGAAGACTGAGCAATGGCAATAGTGTTCAGCCGCTCACTGGGAACAATATGGAACTCGGCATAAAACGCGATTGGGCAAATGGTAAATGGAACAGCACATTATCGGTTTACCGAATTCTCAAGAACAATGAACTTGTTGCAGATCCGAATGCGGCACCATCGGAAGGATTGAGCATCGAGCTTGGACAGAAAAGATCGCAGGGTGTCGAATTTGATGTCAGAGGTCAGATCATTCCCGGCCTAAATCTCACAGCTAATTATGCTTACACTGATTCACGCGTCGTGGAAGTTGCAGAAGGTATTACCGACGTGGAAGAAGGTGATATCGTTCCGGGCTACGCAAAGCATACCGTGAATACATGGTTGAGCTACAAAATCCGGGATGGTATCTTAAAGGGCACCGGCCTTTCCGCAGGCTTTACCTATCTGAATGGAAGGGAGACTTATTGGGATCCTTCACCAGATCCGAATCAAAATCTGCCCGCGTATTTTAAGCTGGACGGAGGACTTTTTTGGGAAAACGACAATCTGAGGATCACAGCAAATGTGTTCAATATACTGGATGATTATCTGTATAGCGGATCTTATTATTCATGGCTAAACGCTTATTATTGGCAAACCGATCCGCCCAGAAACGTAAGGTTCAGCATCGGTTACAAGTTTTGACACTGAGAGGCAGGGTAAATGAAAATTAAAAAATCGATTGGAAAAATTCACCTGTGGCTCGGATTATCGTCCGGGCTACTGGTATTTGTAATAGCCATTACAGGATGCATTTATGCATTTCAAGAGGAGATTCAGAATCTGACACAACCCTATCGATTTGTCGAGCACCAGCAGCAGCAGGTGTTGCCACCCTCTACGTTAAAAGCAATCGCTGAGAAGGAGTTGCCGGGAAAAAAGATACATGCAGTATTGTATGCAAAACCAGGCAAAGCAGCGCAGGTGATCTTTTACAATCTCGATCCCGAATATTACTATTTGGTTTACCTTAATCCTTTTACCGGTGAAGTGCTGAAAGTTAAGAATGCGCAGGCGGGCTTCTTTCCTTTTATTCTTGATGGCCATTTTTATTTATGGCTCCCCCATGAAATCGGCAGACCGGTAGTCGCCACGGCAACGCTGGTGTTTTTAGTAATGCTGATCTCGGGACTTGTCCTTTGGTGGCCAAGAAATAAGAAAGCGACCAAACAACGTTTTTCCATTAGATGGACCGCACGGTGGCGGAGAAAGAATTATGATCTTCATAACGTGCTGGGATTTTATGCTACGTGGATAGCAATCATTCTGGCAGCAA
This sequence comes from Chryseolinea sp., assembly GCA_036374515.1. Lineage (GTDB taxonomy): Bacteria > Bacteroidota > Bacteroidia > Cytophagales > Cyclobacteriaceae > Chryseolinea. Next base: position 4,000 of record DASUTP010000649.1, read on the forward strand.
CGGGACTGGTATGGGGCTTCGACTGGTATGCGCAAGGATACTATCAGCTCGCCGGAGGAGAGAAATCATTGCTGTATGTCGAGCCGGACTCCGACTCTACAGCAATTTATCAATCGGATGTTCCTGCGATCGACCGCCTCTATCTAAAGATGCGATTGGAAAATCCCACGGCGGAGGTATTGGAAGTTCACATTCCCGAATCGCCCTCTTCCGCCATTGAAATAAGCGTTAATCCTGACGATGAAACTTATTGGAAGGCCGATTATCGCTACTTTGACCAGTATACTCTTGAGGAACTTTCGGTCG
>DASUTP010000650.1:0-9492 GCA_036374515.1 Chryseolinea sp.
CTCTCAGTGATTACCTGACAGGAACTTTGCGAATTAACTTTGAGAAAACCCTTGGGAAAAATCGTTTTATGTAAACGCCCAGGACCTCCCGTCCGCCAATATAAACTTCTTCCCGTCGTTTTTCGATAGCCCGTACGATCCTCATCGCACACCACTCAGGCGATTTTTTCTTATAGCTGGTCTTGTCAAGTTGCACTTGTGCTGAACCATCTCCCTTGAGTGCGGCAGCGGAAAGCTTTGTCTGTATGAATCCGGGACAAATCATTGTAACGTGAATATTGTCTTTCCAATGTTCCGCGCGCAAGGCATCAAAAAATCCATGCAGGGCATGTTTGGATGCTGCATAGGCAGAGCGGTAAGGTGTGCCGAACTTGCCGGTCAGACTTGTAACTGTCGCAATGTGACCCCGCTGCCGATAGATAAAATGAGGTAATAAGTATTTTGTGATCGCAATGGTGCCGAAATAATTCACCTCCATCAGTTGACGATCGACCTCCAGTGAAGTTTCCTGGATCAAACTGCGCTGACCAAGACCACCGTTGTTCACGAGGATATCAATCCGGCCAAATATCTGTAGGGCTTCCGTTACGATTGCTTGAAGCGTACTATGCTTTGATAAATCGAGGGGAAGAATATGGATATTTGAATGCGACCGATGGCTGCAGTTTTGTTTTACTCTTTCTAATTCATCTTTCCGGCGCGCTGAAATGATGAGCCTGACTTCGCGTTTCGCATATTCGTACGTAAGCGCCTCTCCAATGCCGGAAGATGCTCCGGTAATCCAAATAACTTCCTCCGAAGGCGATGTCATGCGTTATGCTTTTTGCTTATGCTGTGTCGACTGGGGTGTGTATCCTGCTAAACAACTGCTATTTCTTATCGTAGATGACGAAATCAAAACTAAAGGCATGCCGTTCGTCCTTTGCGTGATGTTGCCGGGAAGTTTCGCGCCACTGTGTTTTGTCATATTCAGGAAAAAAAGTATCTCCGTCAATTTCAGCATTGATTTCGGTAAGGTAGAGACGGTTGGCATAGGGCAGACCCAATTTATAGATTTCCGCGCCTCCAATGATAAAAGCTTCTGCCTCCTGACTTTCTTTCGCCATGGTCAGCCCGTGCTCGAGTGAATCCACGACCACGCAGCCGGGTGCGTTATAATTTTTTTGACGGGTCACCACAATGTTCGTACGATTTGGAAGTGGTTTAAACTTGTGAGGAATACTTTCGTAGTTCTTGCGCCCCATAATGGCATAATGCCCTTTTGTCGTCTCCATAAAAAATTTCATATCGTCGGGCAATTTCCATGGAAGGTCATTGTTCTTTCCAATGACTCGATTTTTACTTACTGCGGCAATCATGGAAATGATCATAGTTATGGGTTAGGCATTAAAATTACGTTACTACCAATTTATTTCCTCTGAAAAATTCCGGGACAGTCATCCTTTTTTTTCCCTCAAGCTGGATTTCATCCAATGAGATCAGCCCATCGGTTGTCTTAATGCGGATGTAAGTTTTATTATCAGTAAGAAGATCGCCGGCTTTCGTATTTCCCACAGCATCCTTCACTATAGAAACCTTGTAAACTTTGAAAACTTTGCTTTCTATCGTCGTCCATGCAGCAGGATATGGTGAAAGCCCGCGAACAAAGTTTCGCACCTTCTCACTGGTTTGATCCCAATTGATCTGGCAGGTATCTTTGAAGATTTTTGGGGCGTGTTTGATATCTCCTGCGTCCGGCTGGGGCGTTGAAGCGTAATTATTCTGCTCGATAGCCTTTACAGTTCTTAGCACCAATTCAGCGCCTTTCTTCATCAACCGTTCGTACAAACGTCCGGCATCGTCATCGTCGCCGATGGGTTCTTTCACCTGGAATATAATGCTTCCGGTATCTATCTCATGTTTCAAAAAAAAAGTTGTGGCACCGGTTTCTTTTTCGCCGTTAATGATCGCCCAATTGATTGGCGCCGCCCCCCTATACTGCGGTAAAAGCGATGCGTGCAAATTAAAAGTTCCAAGGGCAGGCATCGACCAGACCATTTCCGGCAGCATCCGGAACGCGACCACTACCTGCAAATCGGCTTGATAGCTCTTTAATTCCTCCAAAAATTCAGGAGATTTTAAGTTCGTCGGTTGAAGCAAGGGTATCTTATGTTTTAGCGCGCACTCCTTCACGGGTGAATAAGTTACCTTTTGCCCGCGCCCCTGGGGTTTGTCGGGGGCCGTAACAACGGCTACGATATTGTATTTGTTCTCAACCAGGACTTCAAGACTCGGCACCGCAAATTCCGGCGTGCCCATAAAAATAATTCGAAGGTTGATCATGCTGCGAAATAAAGCATTTACTGAAAAGATTCTAATACATAGAGTTTTGATATATCAAATATCTATGTATATTTATTCCATGCATTCGAAGGAGCTATTGAAAGGGACACTGTCTGTGATAATCCTAAAATTATTATCGGAACGGGAGCGTATGTACGGGTATGAAATATTTCAGCAGGTGAAAGAACTGTCCGACGGAAAAATCCTCTTAAAGGATGGTTCGCTGTATCCATCGCTTCAAAAAATGACTACCGATGGATTACTCTCATTCAAAGAGGAAAACGTAGGAGGCCGAACCCGGAAGTATTATTACCTCACCAAGAAAGGACACAAGGAAAAAGTAGCGTATGTAGAAGAGATAAAAGATTTTATAAACACCCTCAACAAGATTATTTTTCCTGAACTCAGCAAAATATGAAACTTTCGAAAGAGCACATTGAGATCATCCGTGATCGCATCGCGCAAAGTGACATTACAATGAAAACTTTGAGGGATGATGTACTGGATCACCTGTGTTGCGCGGTTGAGCAAAAAATACAGGCGGGAAAATCATTTGATTCTGCATTTCAGGAAGCATTTCAAGAGTTAGCGCCAAAAGGACTCGATGAAATACAGCGTAAAACTTTTTACCTGCTGAATTCGCCTAAAATAATATTTATGAAAAAAGTTATTTATTCGACAGGACTGATCTGTGCAATCGCGATCAGCTTGGGTTGGCTGTTTACAATTTTGCGTTGGCCGGGCGGCTATTACCTGTTTAATGCAGGATTTCTTGCGTTCCTGTGGGTATTCGTTCCGATGCTGACCGTTGATTGGTATCGGGCAAAGGTGCGAACCAAAGGTTCCGAAAAGATAAGGATTGTAATAGGTACCGCCGCCAGCTTCATCGTTGGGCTTTCGGCGGTATTTAAACTGTTCCATCTCCAGGGCGCCGATCTTGTGCTGATCGTTGGAATGCTGACGTTTACTTTTGGATTCCTTCCAATATTGTTTTTCACGTTATATCAAAAAGCGGTCAAGCCCCGAGATGTGAAGTATGAATGATACAATTGATGTCAGGTTTGGAAGCTTATTTCCCTGGCCGTTCCGGTTTGTAGCAGCGCTTGTTATTGTTGCGGGCCTCGCCCTTGTGGTGGAAAGATCTTTCCTTTCAGTTGCGCTGATCTTAATTGGAGGCTTTATTCTGTCAGGGTATGAGGGTACTGAAATTAATAAGGCTGAAAAAAGTTATGTCGATTATAAATCATTCTTTTTCCTGAAAAGTGGAAAAAGAGAAAACTATATCAGCGTGGAAAAAATATTTGTCAGTACTTCGAAAGTAAAACGGCAGTTATATACCGCACATACAAATCACTCTTCCATTTTTGAAAATGTAGAGTACAATGGATATCTGAAATTTAGCAATGGCGAGAAGATCCAGTTGCTTCGCAAACGAAAAAAAACCGAGTTGTTAAAAGAGTTAGAAAGAGTGTCACTATTCCTCAATGTACCGATTGAAGATAACACGAACGTTTAGCAAAGACTAACTAAAGATCCTTGCTGCCGGGTTACTCGCTGCCGGATGTTTGAGTAACTTAATCCCGTAAATGCTTGCGCATATATTTTGAACAAATGGGGCATTCGCGCCATTGATGGTTACGCGCGGGACAATATTTCCGGCCGAAGTAAATGATCTGAAGATGGGCTTTGTTCCACTTGTCTTTCGGAATTAGCCTCTTTAAATCTTTTTCGGTCTGCTCAACACTTTTTCCATTGGTTAGTCCCCAACGGTATGCCAGCCGGTGGATGTGAGTGTCCACTGGAAACGCTGGCAAACCAAACCACTGCGTCATTACAACCGAAGCTGTTTTATGGCCGACAGCGGGAAGCTCTTCGAGCTCTTCAAAAGTGTTGGGTACTTTCCCATTGTATTTTTCTATGAGGATTTGAGAAAGGCCGTGAATACCTTTTGATTTCATTGGAGACAAACCACAAGGTCTTATGATTTCCTTGATCTCCTCGACACTCATTTTTACCATGTCATACGGGTTATCCGCTTGCTTGAAGAGGTATGGCGTGGTCTTGTTTACCATGACATCCGTACACTGTGCAGAAAGCAACACGGAAATTAGCAATGTATAGGCATCTTTATGATGCAGCGGCACTTCGGGGTCCGGAAAATAGTGATCGAGGAGGCTGAGTATATCTTTAACTTTTTCGGTCTTGGTCATGGTCTAAAGTTTGAAAATTTTCCCCCGAGCGCCAATCTAAATTGATTACGTAGATTAATATTCGATATACGTAAAAAAACGTACTTCGGGAATAATCGAGCACATAAATCGTAGGCTTGAAAAATTGCGCTAACAGTAGGCTCTAGGTTGCTTTGCCGGACGCCGAAGCACATTCACCAATATCTCCAATGCATTTCACGCCGGCAGCTCCACTGAAGCGCCCTTTGCATTACAAATTTTGCATTTGGGGACTGTTGGTTGGGGACGTACGTTATCCTATTTTGCGGAGAATCAACATCACTGAAAGTTAGCATAAGCCTTTGAACCTTTCGTATTTCATATCCAAAAGAATCAGCCGAGATCAAAAGAAGGGGTTTGCGTCGTCCATTCACAGCATTGCGATCGTTATAGTGGGTGTGGGACTTGCTGCGGTGATTGTTTCGTTCTTGATTATGCGCGGTTTCCAGGAAACGGTAAAGCATAAGATTTACAGCTTCAATGGGCATCTGCTGGTCACGAAATACACGATGAACTACTCGCCCGAGGAGCAGCCCATTAATTATTTCATCGACCTGTATAAAAACCCGGGGCAGTATCCTGAGATAACACACGTTCAGGAGTATGCGCACAAGGCGGGGTTGATAAAAACCGACAGTGGCGAAGTCCTTGGGATCCTTTTAAAAGGCGTGGGAAAAAACTATGGAGCACAGGCATTTCAGGAAAATATTGTGGAAGGTAAATTCATCGACTTCCCTGATTCCGGATATTCAAATCAGGTCGTTATAAGTAGAATCATATCTGATAAGCTGCAGGCAAAGGTGGGCGACAATATCATCCTTCATTTTATTCAGAATCCTCCCAGACAGAGAAAGCTTTCGATTGTTGGAATTTATGAAACGAATCTTTCTGAATACTTCGATAGCAATGTAGTGCTTGGTGATTTGAGGTTGATCCAGCGTTTAAACGATTGGTCGGACAGCCTCGCGGGTGGACTTGAGGTTTACATAAAAAATTCCTCGTCCATCGATGACGTAGGATATGCTATCGGCGAGAAAATGGATTTTGATCTCAACATTGAGAGTATCAACGATAAGTATATTCAGGTATTCGAGTGGCTTAATTTGCTTAGCCGGCAGGTCAACATTTTGTTGGGGGTCATGCTGATCGTGGTTTGCGTGAATATCATCTCGATCATTTTGATTCTGGTAATGGAAAGGACGCAAATGATAGGGATGCTGAAAGCGCTGGGCGGCGGAAATAAATTCATACGGTCAATCTTTATTTACAACGGTATAAATCTCATTGCGAAAGGTCTTTTGCTTGGAAACGTGATCGGGCTGGGCTTGTGCTACCTCCAATATCAATTCAAGATCGTCAAACTAAATCCACACGATTACTACATGAGTTTTGTACCGATCAGCTGGGAGTGGGGTATCGTAGGCCTATTAAACATTTTTACATTTCTAGTCGTGTCACTCGTGCTGTTGCTGCCGACGATGATAATTGCACGAATCAACCCGATCAAGGCGATTCGCTTTGATTGATGTTAATATTCGGTTAAACTTCAAATAATTTTATATTTTTGTTTTATAAGGAGCCCACCTTATTCGAAATGTTACAATGTTATGCAGTTAAAATTCAAAAATCCGGTTAGGCCAGATCTAACCAACACAATTCAGAAGCGAAACAGGAGACTTCAGGCATTTTTTAGTGCAAAAAATCTGGACGTCAGATTGCATGGTGATGCCCAAAATCCACTGATGGTATTATGTGGATGCGTAGGTCTGTCAGCTTATGTTCACAACTTTGATCTGCGATTGTTGGACAAACCCAATCAAGGAGAAGTTATGAAAATTTATAAGCTCACAGAAATCATTCAGGGAACGCGTGAGGAAGTTGTGGAGTGGATACAGCAATATCCGCAGATGCCACTCTTCCGCATTCAACACAGTTCAAGCAAGTTGTTTTTGTGTGGTTTTAATTTTGTTGATCGTGAACAAAAATTAGGACGGTATCCCGTCTTTGCCCGCGAAGATTACCACATCTATAAACAACGTGAAGCTGCTGAAGACATTCTCAATATGTTAAAAGAGGATGGCTACGATGCGGAGATAACCGAACCCGATCTGGAATTGGTTAAGTCGCACGTTGGTCCGGTAACTTTTATTGGATTCCAGGAGTAAGCATCTCAAGCGGTTTAAGAAGAGTGTCCTATCGGGATATACTTCTTAAACCAGCTTTGAATTGTCATTTGAAGAACTCCAAAGAAAGCCTCTTTAAAAATTCCCGCTGACATCTTGGACTCTCCTAAGGTTCGGTCTGTGAAAATGATGGGCACTTCTTTCAATATAAACCCAAATTTCCAGGCCAAGAATTTCATTTCGATTTGAAATGCGTAACCCACGAACTTGATGTTGTCCAGGGGTATGGATTCAAGTACCTTCCGGCGATAACAGACAAATCCTGCGGTAGTGTCACGAATCGGCATGCTGGTAATAAGACGAACGTAACTGCTGGCAAAGTAAGATAACAGCACGCGGCCTATGGGCCAGTTAACAACGTTTACTCCGGTGGCATAGCGCGAACCGATCGCAACATCGCTTCCACGTTCCGAGCACGCTAAATATAAATTGACAAGATCTTTTGGGTCATGTGAAAAATCCGCGTCCATCTCCAGCACGAAGTCATACCCTTTTTCCATCGCGTATTTGAACCCGGTAATGTACGCCGTACCTAAGCCGAGCTTGCCGGGTCTTTTCACCAGATGAAGTTTCATCTCCATGTGATTATATTCCTCCTGCATTTTTTCAACAATTTCAGGAGTGCCGTCAGGCGAACTATCATCAACGATGAGAATGTGAAAATCTTTCGCCAATCCAAAAACCGTATCGATGATAGCGCGAATATTCTCACGCTCTTTATAGGTCGGAATGATGACGATGGCGTTGCTCAAGGAAAAGGTAGTGGTTAGAACAAATCTATAAAAACTCACATTCTAAACAATCGATTTCAGGAGTTTGAATATTTGTTTTTTTGTCTTATGACCACTGGAATCATACGGAGTATGTGTGCAAACCGAGCACACACGCACACAAACTTGCCAAGCGAGAAAAAAAGAACCCGGAGTTCAGGCCCCGGGTTCTCCAGTGATAGGCTAAACAAGCGCAACTTCATGTGCCTGCTTCTCCAGCTTGGTCTGCAAATCGTAAGGCACTGTCGCAAACTCTGCAAATTGTTGTTTGAAGCTTGCGCGGCCTTGCGACAGCGATCGCAGCGTGGTTGAATACCGGTCCAGTTCCGCGAGCGGCGTTTTAGCCTTAATAACCTGAAAATTTTCTCTGTTGTCCATGCCCATGATCAACGACCTTCGCGTTTGCAAGTCTCCCATTACTTCGCCCATCACATCTTCCGGAACCATGATCTCTAAATCGTAAATAGGTTCAAGCAATTGGGGCTCGGATTTCATAAACGCTTCTTTAAATGCCATCATGCCTGCTATCTTAAATGAAATATCGTTTGAGTCGACGGGATGCATCTTTCCGTCGTAAACCATCACGCGAACATCCCGTACGTATGATCCGGTGATTGGTCCTTCTTCCATCTTTTCCATCACGCCTTTTAAAATCGATGGAATGAACCGCGTGTCAATAACACCGCCCACGATGCAATTGTAAAACACCAGTTTTCCTCCCCATTCGAGATCGATCACTTCTTTGCCCCGAACGGAAAACTCTGTGGGCTCCGGCATCCCTTCATAATACGGCTCGATCTTGAGATGCACCTCTCCAAACTGTCCTGCGCCCCCAGATTGTTTTTTGTGCCGGTAAGAAGCGCTTGCCGATTTTCGGATCGTTTCCCGGTAGGAGATCCGTGGTGTCTCAAAGGAGACGTGAAGCTTATAGTGGTTTTCCAAAAACCATTTACATACCGCGAGATGAAGTTCGCCCTGACCTGATATAATTAATTGTTTTATCTCCTTAGAGTATTCGACTTCAAGCGTAGGATCTTCCTGATGAATTTTCTGCAGCACTTCTCCGATTTTCTCATCATCGTTTTTGCTCAACGCCACAACGGCCGTGCGTATTCTCGGTGCCGGGAATTCAATTTCTTTTATAGTAATGTCATGCCCTTTTGCATGAAGCGTCTGGTTCGTGTAGGTATCTTTTAGCTTTAATGTTGCACCGATATCACCGGCAACAAGTCTATCGACGGTGTTCCGTGTTTTCCCATCCATGATGAACAGGTGGTGAAATTTTTCAACGGCGCCTGTCTGACTGTTCACTAATTCTGATGAAGTGGTTACTTCTCCTGATATAACTTTGAAGAATGAAAGTTTGCCAAGATTGGCTTCAAGGTGGGTTTTGAAAACAAATAAGACCGTAGGCTTGGAGGGATCGATTGGAACGGGTTTTCCGTCCGTTGAAACCTCTGGCTTCGCCTCAATCGGCGATGGCGCGACGTTATCGATGAAGCCCATCATTCTGCCGCTTCCCATATTTTTTTTCGCCGACATCACGAAAACGGGAAAGACGTCGTGATGGATCATTCCAAGTCTTATGCCTTCGCGCATTTCATCTTCGTCAAGCGTTCCTTTCTCGAAATATTTTTCCATCAGCTTTTCATCATTTTCCGCCGCCTTTTCCACCAATTCGTTGTGAAGCTTTTCGGCACGTTCTTTTTCTGAGGCGGGAATGGGAAGTTTTTCCGGTTTCCCTCCGTCCGGGGGGAACCGATACATTACCATCTTCAGCAAGTCGATGATTTCATTAAAATTTTCCCCTTGATTAACGGGATATTGCATCTGCACAACCGAGTTTCCAAAACGATCTTTTAATGCGGCAAGCGTGGAATCGAAATCTGATTTTGGATGATCCACCTGATTGACTGCGAAGATGACAGGCTTTTGAAAACGATCGATATAATTCCAGATCAATTCAGTGCCCACTTCTACGCCGTATTG
>DASUTP010000651.1:0-2919 GCA_036374515.1 Chryseolinea sp.
CTTAAAAGAATATCTACTGGACAATACGTTGAAAAAGCAATACCCGCAGATTAAGATAAATCCAATTGATCGGCTTGCCACGCGTGGACAATACGTACTGGAAGTGTCAATGTCTGATAAGGTCCGTTCGGTAAAATATTATAGTGGAAAGTTATCGCCGGCAGGGTGTCTGGTCGATAATCTCTATTTTATTCTTCTGGATGAAGATCGCAAAACTGGAAAACTCACCTATCACCTGCCGCCAGGCGGCTTCAAAATGGAGGAGATCAATATCATTGCTGTTGTAGAAACTCTGATGGGCAACACATATGTGACGCAGCGTAGTTACAACCTTGCCATCGACAATTAACCACCACTGATCATTTGCCGTCTCGCCTTGAGCTGGTAATTGTCCGGAACGATTTCCAGGCCTTTGTCCAGCAGCAATTTCGCCTTCGCTTTTTGGCCTTTCTTGAAATAATAGACTCCTGCTTCGGAGTAAGCGTTTCCAACGGCTTCGGGGCTCAGCAGCGTCTTGTCTGACGCATAAACCTTTTCAAATAGTTGCTGGTATTTTTCTCCCCTTGCAATGTTCCCTTTCTTAAAGCTGTCGCCAAACTCCACAACGTAAGTGTAGGCAAGCAATGCATTAAAGTTGTTGTTTTGAAGCAGTGCGGGAAACCGCGCTTTGTAGGACTCTAGGGAATCCAATACGACCGTATTGTTGCGTTCGTTCCTAAATGATTGAGCCAGGCATGAAACCAGGATACCGCCAAGGTCAACATTGTTAGGCTGAGTTTGCAACGCTCTGCTAAAGTAGGGTTTGGCACGGACATAGTTCCCCTGATTGTAAAATACCCGGCCGTTTTCATAATAGAATATATAATCGATCTCCTTTATTAATTCGGGGTCACTGACCGTCCGCACGATTTCACTGTGGCATTTCGCGTACAGGTCCTTATCATTATTCTTTAGAAGAACAGTCTGTGTAAGGTTGTGAAATTCCCCCTGAATCATTTCGGAGGTAATACCAGCACTTTTAAATCGGGACACCCGACCGATAAGCGCGGCCTTTTTTAGGGGATCTGATACGTTTTGTAGCTTTTCGCCCGTAAAACTCATTAACAAATATTCAGATCGCGTATTGGGATAATACAAATATCCCTTTTTAACCTGCTCATAGGCGCCATCAATATCGTTGTGATCGTGTTTGAACAAAGCGTCGTTCAAAAAATGGATTCCGATAAGTTGTGTGAGCGATATGTTGTCCTTGCCAAAGTAATATCTGTTAAAGAGAGCATCCAGATTGGAGGAAGTCACTTCATTGCTTCCAATCACTTTCTGCTTTTTCAGCACCTCGATGTACCTGATCTTAAATTCATGGTCGAACGTTAGGAACCCCGACATGGGCGTCGTCGTCTCAATCAAGACATTCTCACTGTCAGGGTAAGCAACGAGGTAAACATGTGTAGGTTCCTCTTTTATCGTATAGGGAATGCTTAGCTTTTCAAAAAATAAAGCATAAAGCGCAGTTGCAGTCACACAGTTATAGTTGCCCGTCTTGATGATCTCGTAGAAACGATTTTCCGCCTCATATTTGGACAGGAACTTTTCGTGAACCGTCTGGTAGATGTACTTTACTTTTTTGTCATTTTTTTTCTTTAATGCTCCGGATGAATTTATTTCCAGAATAGTCTGATCGATCTTTGCTTCGAACAGTTTCAGATCGGATTCGCTGCTGGGGGAGTTCGCCAGGAATAGTCGTAAGTAATCCTTGTTATTGTTTTTCAGAAAATCTTTGAAGGATGACTGTTCAAAATGGTCAGAGAAAGTGAGCTCGTTCCAACGAACAAGGGAATCGGCTGGGGCGGCAAAAGTCCTAACCGCAAGCAGGACTAAGCAGGGAAGCAACAGCTTTCGTAAATCATTCATACATAACAGGCCAAACCTAAGATACTCGAACATTTTAATTCGCGCTGCGGGGCAGGCGAAAAGATAGCAGATAAATTAAATCTAAAGGGTTAATCCAGGGGAAAATCCAGATGTAACCTGAAAAAAATTACAAATCTCCGGTTTCGAATTTCACTCAATCTTCCAGTTGAACGGATTGTATTAAACATCTTCGTTAAGTCTTCAGATTTTAAAACATCGCAGTCTATTTTTCTTCCATTTATGGACCCCGGTGGGCGGCCGGAACTATGTCTTTCTGCCGTTCTTAAATTGGGTGGCAATTGTCTTGCGTAGCGTGATAAACTTCCATATTACACGTTTCCTGGTTTCAGAAAACAAGACATGCTGGAAGCCGCTGATGAGCCTGATGATCCAGGACTATTCGGATGCGATGAATCCCTCCATGAGATTATTGCTCGCTTTTTTCGGCGGCCCGCTCCTTAATTTTCTTTTTCATAGCCTCCTTATTCTTTTCATAGGTGGCATATTGATCGGGGCTTAACGTGAGTTTCAGTTCACCCTCCTTTTCGGCATTGATGCGCTGTAGTGCTTTTTGCTTTTGAAGTTTCTTCGTAGGAGCTTCATACGCTTCCTGCATTTTTTCTGCATACTTGAGATTTATACCCTGTATTTTGGTTAGCTGATCATCCGTTAAGCTCAAATTTTCTTTCATGTAGTCCGTTTGAAATTGGGCGCGCTGCTCCGGCGAATGTTCGGTCATGAAATCATTCAAATTCTCCTGACCAAAGGCGGCGACTCCTGTAAAGATCAAAACAAATAGTAACGTCGGCTTCATTGGATCTTATTTAAATACTACTGACTTAAGAGCGAGCGGGGCGCTCACCCCGCGTTGAATTTAGCTTTCCCAAGTTGAATCTCCCAGTGGTTTCAATTTTTTCGGCAGCAATTTTCTGGGCGATGAGCAGCAATTTTCCCACTTGAATTACCCGGAATGCCGGTCCAAAGACGGCATTCGCTGACCTGCTGTTT
>DASUTP010000652.1:0-14525 GCA_036374515.1 Chryseolinea sp.
TAACATGACTGCCTTGATGATAATATAATAATACCTTGAAGGCAGAATGTGCGATATGGCCTGAAATATCCACGGCATGTTCTCCAGTGGAAACATGAAGCCCGTAAGAATCATTGTCGGCAGCATCATGCCCATCATTGACATGAGCATTGCCGTCTGCTGTGAAGTGGTTTGATTTGAGATTAGCAAACCCAACGACAAACAGGTAATGATGAAGAGAATGCTTTCAGCGAATATGAGTACCAGGCTGCCTTTGATCTGCACGTCGAGCAGAAATACCGAAAGCAGCAAAATAATGATAAAGTTTACAATCGAAAGCACCAGGTAGGGCACAGCCTTGGCAATAAGCACCATCAGCGGTTTAAAGGGAGAAACCAAAAGTATTTCCATGGTTCCGAGTTCCTTTTCCCGCACGACCGATACCGATGTAAGGGCGGTACAAACAATCATGAAGATAAGGGCGATGACACCGGGAATGAAATTGAGCGAACCATTTTGTTCCTCGTTGTATAGTTGCCTGATCTGGGGAATTATCTGATACGGTAGACGGCTGGTTGGATTCAGTTGCTGCTGATAGTTGGCAAGAATTGCAGTAACGTAGTTGACTACAATGGTAGCCGTGTTCGGGTCCGACCCATCCGTAATGATTTGAACCTGGGCCCTGCCTGAATGCCCAAGCTCATTTCCAAAGTTTGCCGGAAAAAGCAAAGCGCATTTGATACTCCCCTCTTTAAACTTTTGCTCTATTTCAGCAAAATTCAGAACGGGTTCCCTGACCACAAAGTATGAACTGGTTTTGACCCTGTCAACGATTTGCTCCGAAGTGGCGTCATGTGCATGATCCAGCACAGCGATGCCTATGTTTTTTACCTCACTGCTCAATGCAAATCCAAACAAAACAATCTGTGCCACGGGCAACCCGAACAAAATGAGAAGCGTTCTCTTGTCCCTAAAAACATGATAAAATTCTTTTCGGATAAACGCGAGCAATTGCTTCATTTTAAGCTGAAATCAAAAGTTGAAAAATTAAAATTCCGATCAAGGTGTACGGTTCTGTTATACTTCATTATTGCTCTGGTTTGATCCTATCTTTCGCGTCAAGTTCAACTTCTTTTCGCTCTGCGCGCCAGTTGATAAAAGACGTCATCCATCGAATGTGTATTGAACTCTTTCTTGAGGTTTGTCGGTGAATCGAGCGCCTCGACCCTACCATCAACCATCACCGAAATACGGTTGCAATATTCAGCTTCATCCATATAATGAGTGGTAACAAATACCGTTATTCCGTCAGCAGCCGCTTCGTAGATCAGGTCCCAGAACTGACGTCTGGTAACCGGATCAACACCGCCCGTTGGCTCATCCAGAAAAACGATTTTCGGCCGGTGAAAAATGGCAACCGAAAAAGCAAGTTTTTGCTTCCAACCCAGTGGCAACTCCCCCACGAGCTTCTTGGCTTCCTTCGTGAGCCCTAGCGTTGTGATCAGCTTTTCGCTTCTGGTTCTTATTTCTGACCGCGACAAACCGTATACACCGCCATAAAACTCAATGTTCTCAGATACGGCAAGGTTTTCATACAAAGAAAATTTTTGACTCATATAGCCTATGTTGGCTTTGATCTTTTCACGCTGCTTGTACACATCGAAACCCGCAACGGTAGCCTCACCCGACGTTGGATGCGAAAGACCGCAAAGGATGCGCATGGCGGTTGTCTTGCCCGCGCCATTAGCACCGAGGAAACCAAAAATCTCTCCCCGGTCTACGTCAAAGGTGATCTGATCCACGGCTTTGAAGTCGCCAAACCGTTTGGTCAGATTTTTACAAATGATGGCTTTATCGTTGATGCTCGTTTCCATTTACTGGGATATTTTTTCCGTTTCTCTCATCCGTTGAATAAAACAGTCTTCAATGGTTGGCGTAATCCTTTTGACTACAAAATCCTGCGGCTGATACTTAGCTGCGAATTCTTGAAGTACAATCTCGCTGTTATTGTCATCGTCGAGTGTCACGTGGAGGTATTCGCCAAAAGCATAACAGTTGTCGACGGCCGGATCTGTGCGCAGGTTTTTCAATAACTGGTAAATATCTTTGGCTTTGACCGCGAACAACCGCGAAGGATAAGCGGCGACAATATTTTGTGGCGTATCCACTGACATAATGTTCCCGTTCTGTATCAGTGCAATCCGGTCACACAAAGATGCTTCGTCCATATAAGGTGTGGAAACAAGGATACTAATCGATTGCTCTTTCAGCCTTTTGAGCATCTCCCAAAATTCTTTTCTCGACACGACATCAACTCCTGTGGTGGGTTCGTCCAACAGCAGCACTTTTGGTTTGTGAATGAGTGCGCAGCATAATGCCAGTTTTTGTTTCATTCCCCCCGACAACTTCCCGGCCGGCCGATTGCTGAAGGGTTTGATCTGATCGTAGATGTCTTTGATCAGATCATAATTCTCCTGAATAGTGGTATTGAACACCGTAGCGAAGAACCTGAGATTTTCTTCTACTGTCAGATCCTGGTATAGGGAAAATTTGCCGGGCATATATCCTACCCGTTTACGGATCTCTTTATAATCTTTGATGACATCCAACCCGTTGACGCTGGCTGTACCGCTGTCAGGCAACAACAACGTGGTGAGCATTCGAAAGATGCTTGTCTTGCCGGCACCATCCGGGCCAATCAATCCAAACAACTCTCCCTTTTCTACCGCAAACGAAACGTCATTCACGGCCTTCACCTGACCGTTGTTGTAAGTTTTGACGAGATTATTTAATTGAACATCCACCATTGTTTATTGACTTAAACATGCCTGAAAAGACTGAACCTGGAAATTTGAACTGAAACCTGAAATCCCGGGCCCGATCGCTGATCGTTATTTGGCCTTCCAATTTCAAGTGACGTCAAAGCCCTATTTCCCCATACATCCCGATTTTGTAAGTTCCATCGTTGCGAACTTTTACTTTAATAGCATAGACCAAATTGGCTCTTTCGTTTTTGGTTTGAATTGTCTTTGGAGTGAATTCGGCCTTCTCATTGATCCAGGTAACGATACCCTCCGTCTCCTTAAAACCCCCTTTCCCGTCGTCGGTGAATACTTCTACTTTCTGATCCAACTTGATTTGCGACAGCTGGTCTCCGGTGATGTATGCGCGTAGCATGATGCTCGACAGGTCGGCAATCTTGTACAACGGTTTGCCTGCTGCCGTCATTTCATACTGCTCTGCGTATTTACTCAAGACCGTTCCCTGTAGCGGATTGGTGATCACACATTTTTTCAGTTGATCAATTATCTCCGTCAGCTGCGCGTCTACCGTGCCGGCCTGCTCATTCAAAGACGACGTGGTGGTGAGCAACGAACTTTCCTGCGCGCTAATCCTCGCCCGAAGCGTTGTTACTTTGGCATTGGCGTCATCCAGTTGCTTTTGCATTGCCACGCCGCCTTTAACAAGGTTTTCAGTTCTGTCGCGGTCAAGCACCGCATTGGCAAGTTCTTTCTTTAATGCTTCTGTTTGCACACTCGCCTGAGGTCTTCCACTGAGAATGGCTTTTTTGCTCTGCAGCAACTGCAGCTTTCGCGCATATACCTGCGTGCTGTCGATGTGGCCGATTACTTGCCCAGCGTCTAATTCCTGCCCTTCTTCTATGGCCAGTTGTAAAATTTTTCCGCTTACTTCAGCGGATATAATGGTTTCCACTGCTTCAAATGAACCGGCAGCATCATGGCTCATTCCTGAATCATCACAAGAGTTTAGGCCTAACAGCAGCACAAGAGGGAATATGAGGTTTCTATTTTTCATGGAAATCGAATAGTTAGTTTCCGGTGATTGTTTTCTGTTCATAAATCGTTAGCAGTAATTGCATTTCGTGCAGTGCTTTTTGCGAACGTGCTTCACTTTCTTTATCCGTTGCATTCAGCAGGTCCATCAGCGAACCGGAGCCCGCATTATATTTTACCTGGTAACTTTCACGAATGTTTTGTCTCAAGCTTACAATCTCCTCGTCTGCGGCAAGAATTGCTTTGTGCTTTTCAATGTTGGCGGAGGCCTGCGTTATCTGAATTTTCGTGTTAAATAAGAAAGTTTGTTCCTGTAAGTTGATTTTTTGCAGTGATTGCTGGTTTAGACGTTTCTCGTTTGCGCGTTTATAAAAGCCACCGATGCTCCACGAAGCGCTCAGGCCGGCAACCCCAACAGAAGTGACGCTATTACCGCCAGCTCCTATGCCCGGTGACAGCATTAGACCGGCACCGAGTAGTCCAATTTTCGGCATCAGGCTTACCCGTTGCATCTCCGACTGTGCGTCGACAATGTTGCGCTGACTTTGATATAATGAAAGCTCCGGGCGCATCATCGGAAAATCCAAAGGCAGATTGTTCAGTGCCGGCTTTTGCAAGGTTGTCTGCTCGCCTATTCTGACACCCATCAGCATCGAAAGCATTGTGACATAACCAGTCCGCACATACTGCAGCTCTGTCTTCTGCTGATTCAACTTGAGTTGTTCGACCTTTATTTCGTCGAGATCTGTTTTGTATGCCAGGCCATTGTCACTTAGTTGTTTTATGCGGTTTACGTTGTTGCCGAGCATTGCATTTTGGACCTGTAGTTGAATCAGCTGCTCGTCCACGAGCAGTATTCCGAAGTAAAGTTGGTTTACTCTAGCGTGCAGGTCGTAGATGGCGACATCCAGGGACGCTTTCTCTGCGTCCGACGAGGCTGTTATGATTTTCTTTTGTGCTTTGATAGCGCCGCCGTCCCATATCGTTTGATTCAACTGGGCAATGCCGATGAACTTAAAATCGCTGCCAGCTGTCTCGCTACCGGCTGGACCAAAGTTCGGCAACTCGCCAAAGACATACCCTTCGATTGCTGTTATGCTGAGCTGCGGAAGGAATGCCTTATTCGCGTTGCTTAATGTAAAGTCCCTAGTCTTTTCGATCAGGTCGTATTGTGCTATCAAGGGATAATTTTTTTCTGCTAACACATAGCAGCTGTCAATGCTGAGCACCTGTGCCGTGCATGACCCAACCGCCGCAAGTGAATACATCATAGCGACTATGTATTTCCTCATCATTGTTTGATCGGTTTATGTTATCGTCTTTTAAAATTATCAACCACTTCAATGTTGTTTGTAATTGCCAAGATGATCCTTCTTTCATGATAAGCCCTTCGGGGAAACTTAGATCTCAAGAGCAAAAGGCCAACAAAACATTCTTATAGTTACTTCGTTCTAATCGATTAAACGAGTGTTTTAATCATTTGTTTAATTTTACAGAAAATTTTTACCTCGTCTTTAACATTGCATTGATCCATTTAGGAATCAGGACTTTTCTTTCTTCCATCCTTGAAAGGAAAGTTTTCTCGTTCAGTATTCCGGCCGCTTGGAAAATCGGTTTCATAATAAATGGGAAAACGCTCATTCCCAATAGATTCATAAGAAAGTGAAGCGGGTTTATGTCAGGACGTTTTTCATGGATCTGCCTTACAAGAAGCGAGTCTGCAATTTTTGATAGCGGCAACTTGTGTGCAAATCTCTCGGGATTGTACCGAACTTCACTCAAAATAAAAAGCGGAAGCTCAGGGTTTTCGGTAAGAAGATCGATATAGTTACTGGAGAATAACGTCACCTTTTGTTCCAACGTGGTAGCGCTATTATTGAGAATGGGCGCAACGGCCCCAAAAAACTTTTCCAATTTCTCGAACATTATCAAATCGAACAGCTTTTCTTTACTACGGAAATAATAATTCAATAGCGCGAGGTTGATGCCGGCCTCTTCTGCGATATCCCGTGTTCTAGTAGCCGCGTATCCTTTTTTCATAAACACTCTCTTCGCGGCTTCCTTTATTTTTTCTTCTGTCGATAGATCGACCTCTGCCAGTTTCTTTTTTGCCATATTACTAACCTGTTACGCAAATATATGGAGAGAGTTTTGAATTAATCGAATATTTTAATCATTTGTTTAAAATACAAAAAAACCAGGGCTGTTTTTTTACAATTTTTAGCTGATAAAAAATATGAGTTTAGAAAATAGGTTGTAATATGAGGCCTGGACGATTATGGCTCACCTGCCCCAAATCATTACGGATCTAGGATTAATTCTGGCTGTTGCGGCCATAACGACCCTCCTTTTCAAAAAAATCAAACAACCGGTTGTTCTGGGCTATATCATCGCAGGTGTGTTGGTAGGTCCCCACTTTTCAATAGTGCCCACAGTGACCGACGAAGAAGGCATCAGGACCTGGTCGGAGATGGGCGTCATCTTTCTTTTGTTTAGTCTTGGCCTGGAATTCAGTTTTAAGAAACTTGCGAAAGTCGGTGCCTCAGCATCGATCACAGCACTGGTTGAAATAACTTTAATGATTGGAATCGGCTATGCCGTTGGCCACTGGCTCGGGTGGTCCCTTATGGACCGCATATTTCTCGGGGCGATTCTTTCCATGTCTTCCACGACCATCATCATTCGCGCTTTTGATGAGGTCGGCGCCAAGACCACAAAATTTGCGGGTCTGGTATTCGGAATCCTTATAGTAGAAGACCTGGTGGCGATATTGCTACTGGTACTTCTCTCCACGATTGCAGTAAGTCAACAATTTGCAGGGACTGAATTGCTCATGCAGATGTTGAAGCTTGCCTTTTTCCTAACCCTTTGGTTTCTGGGAGGAATTCTTTTAGTGCCCACTTTCCTGAAGCGCACAACAAAGCTCCTCAATGACGAAACCCTGCTTATTTTTTGTCTAAGTATGTGTCTGCTGATGGTATTCCTTGCCGTCAGGGCGGGATTTTCGGCTGCCTTGGGCGCGTTTATCATGGGTTCGATCCTTGCTGAAACAACGCAGGCGGAACGTATCGAACACCTAATTAAGTCGGTCAAGGATTTGTTTGCCGCCGTATTTTTTGTCTCGGTTGGAATGATGATCGATCCCCAGGTGATTGTCGACCACTCCGTTCCAATAATTATCATCACCCTGGTTACAATCCTGGGAAAGTTCGCGACCTCTGCCCTTGGTGCATTGTTGTCCGGTCAATCCTTAAAAAATTCCGTCCAGGCTGGAATGAGCCTTGCGCAAATCGGCGAGTTCTCCTTTATCATCGCGTCGCTCGGAGTATCGTTAAAGGTCACAAGCGATTTTTTATATCCCATCGCCGTAGCTGCGTCGGCTGTGACGACATTTACAACTCCGTATCTCATCAAAATTTCCGGGCAAGCTTATAATGGCCTTGAAAAATTGCTTCCTTCAAAATGGGTACGATTGTTAAACCGATATAGTACCGGAACGCAACAACTTTCCGCGTATAGCGATTGGAAAAAGTTACTCCGGGCGTACGCGGTCAACCTGGTCATTCATTCCGTTATACTCATTGGGATTATCATCCTGTCGGATAACTACCTCGCGCCTCTGATCAGGGGTCCGCAGGACGACGATTTTAGCTTTGCCACCATTTCTACAGTAGTCGTCATACTCATCCTGATGGCACCGTTCATTTGGGCTATGGCGATCCGGAGAATACAACGGGAAGCCTACTCACATTTGTGGTTGAATCGAAAAATAAATAGGGGTCCGCTGATAGCGCTTGAATTCGTAAGAATTATCGTCGCGATCGTGCATGTGGGTATCCTGTTAAGTATTTTCTTGTCAACGGCGCTTGCTGTTTTAATTGCACTTGGGGGGATGGTCCTCGCGATCATTATTTTCAGAAATAAACTGCAATCATTTTATGACCGCCTCGAAATGCAGTTTCTGATCAATCTGAACGAGCGTGAGAATCAAAAACTAATGACACCCTCCGCCGTCCCCTGGGATGCACATTTAGCCGAGTTCAAGGTTTCCCCCGAATCGGAACTAATCGGTAGACCTTTACAGGAGCTCGCATTGCGCGAGAAATTTGGCATCAATGTCGCCCTGATAGAACGTGGAAAAAAAGTGATCATCACCCCAAGCCGGGATGAAAAGATATTTCCAGGCGACCTTCTTTCAATAATTGGAACAGACGAGCAGCTTGAAAACCTAAAGCCACTCCTGGAAGAACCAACGGCGCTTGAAACAGAACAGAAACCGGTCCGAATTGAGTTGAAGACTTTCGTAATTAAAGAAAACTCGTTTCTGCGAAATAAGACCATACGCGAATCTGAAATTCGCGAATCGGCAAAGGCTTTGATCGTAGGCATTGAACGCAACGGAGAGCGAATACTAAATCCGGCTTCAACGCTAACATTTGAAAGTGGCGATACTGTTTGGATCGTGGGCGATCATAAACAAATTGACGAATTCTTAAATAGATAATTTCAATCATTTGACCAAGGCCATACAATTGGATCGAACGGCTTGACAGAGGATAATTTTAAAATAATATCTTCGCTTAGATTTTGTGAAAAAATGAAAAAGATCGTCATCAACGGACTCAGCCTCTGGCAATTTGACAAGCTCGCAGAACACGATTCCATTCAACATTTCGTTACCGACAGAAGCTCTCTTCCGGGCGACGACGAGTTTACATTAAGCTTTTCAAGCTCCCCGGACCGGACATTCATTCAGCAAAACAGAAACCTTTTAGCTATCGCGATGGGAATTGAAAACGCAAATCTGTTTTTTCCTTCCCAGATTCATGAGACTAGGATTGTCCATGTTAATCGCGGTACACCCCAGGAAGATCTTTTAGGTACAGACGCCTTGATCACGGGTGAACCAGGAATTTGTATTGCTGTAATGTCCGCCGATTGCGTTCCCATTTTATTGTATGATAAGAAAAACAACGCGGTGGGTGCCGTACATTCGGGTTGGCGGGGAACAGTTGCACGTATTCTGGAAAAGACTTTGGAGGAAATGAAGGCCACATTCGGAACAAGGGGAGAGGATATTTATGCAGGGATCGGGCCTTCCGTTTCACAGGACTCTTATGAGGTGGGTGAAGAAGTTATATCCGCGGTCGATCGGAGCTTTGGAACAAATCACGAGCTCACAATCCCGGTGGGATCGAACAAAGCCATGCTCGACCTATGGAAGGCAAATAAGGTACAGCTTATGGAATTCGGAGTTCCGCCTTCGAGGATCGAGATCTCGGATCTTTGTACCGTAAAAAACAACAATCATTTCTTTTCCGCAAGGAAGGGTGATGCGGGAAGGTTTGCTGCGGGAATATTATTAGGTAATCGGTAAGCCACCGTTTAAGCTCAATAAAAGATGGTTTCATTTCTCATCATCGTAGCGTTCATCATTTCATTTTCAATATTTTATTCGCGTCAAAGGAAACGTACGAGAGGCACGGGACCATTTCCAACGGCATGGAAAATAATACTGGAAGAAAAAGTAGTGTTCTATCACAACCTTTCACCATCTGAAAAAAATCGGTTTGAACAGGATATCGTTCGTTTTTTTCATAACGTTCGCATAACCGGCGTTGATTCAGTGATCGACATTACGGATAAGCTTCTCGTGGCGGCAAGCGCTTCAATCCCGGTTTTTGGATTTCCAGAATGGAATTACAATTTTCTGGACGAGGTATTGCTGTATCCCGCATCCTTTGATAGCGAATATACCTTTAATAGCAAGAAAGAGACGATCACCGGCATGGTGGGAAGCGGCACTATGGAAGGCAAAATGATTTTGTCGAAGCCCTCGCTTCACCGGGGGTTCAGTAACACCACGGACAAACAGAATGTGGGTATTCACGAGTTCATTCATCTCATCGACAAGGAAGATGGAAGCATCGATGGCATTCCTTCGTTTCTCAACGGAAAGGCCTATGCTTTACCGTGGCTTCAGCTCATTCAGAAAAAGACCGCGGAGATTGTAAAGGGCAAAAGCGACATTAATCATTATGGCGCTACACATGAACGGGAATTTCTCGCCGTCGTGGCCGAATATTTTTTTGAACGTCCACAGCTTCTGCAAAAAAATCACCCGGAATTATATGAGCTGCTTTCTATGGCTTTCAAACAAGACACTGCAAGTATTTTAAAAGTCACCGACTTGTCCAAAGTTGAAATTGAACGAAACGATCCTTGCCCGTGTGGCAGCGGCAGGAAGTTTAAGAAATGCTGCATGGATGCTCCCCTTCCGGAACCACTAAAGTAACGACGCCAAAAAATGCACCCCCTCTGCTTACCTCTCACCTCGTACCGACTACCGATTACTGATTACCGATTACCCGATCACTGATTACCCAATACCTCACCACTCACCCCTAACTCTTACTACTACCGACTACCTCTTTCTTTCCACCTCTTACTGATTACCGATTACCGTTTACCGTTTACCGATCACCCCTCACCCCTACCTACCCACGCTCCCCCCAGGACCCTTGCTCACCTCGACACCATTTTTCCATACCGCCTCAATTTTTTGAGTCGCCTTGATATCATTTTCAGGATTGGAACTAAGAACCAGAAAATCGGCACGCATTCCCGGCGACAGTACGCCCTGTTCTTTTAGCCTCAGAACATTGCTCGCATTTCGGGTAGCAACGACAATTGCCTCCATCGGTGTAAGACCGGCTTCTACCATCAGTTGCAATTCGAGGTGCTCTGAGAACCCTTGGGCCCGCACGGGTTGCGCTCCAGAATCCGTTCCCATGGCCACCAATACATCGGCATCATGAAGCTTTTTCAAGTTTTTCAGCGCCATACCATAGGCATCTTTGTTCGCCTGATAGCGAGGATTGCCAACGATGCGCTTCTTGTATTCCGCACTCATGATCATATCCAAAACGCCCGGTTCCAGCGACGCCTTGAAGAACTGATCATTTAGCCATGGTTGTGATGTTCCGTAAAAAAATTCGTAAGCATCCCGCGTGAGCGTTGGAATATAAACGATCCCCCTGGATTTCATCTTTACGATCAGTGCGTCATCCACTTCCTTATCGCGAACGCTATGCGCAAAAATATCTACTCCCGCATCCACCAGCGCGTGGGCATCCTCAAGATAAAACAGGTGTGCTGCAACCCGGATACCGCGTTTATGCGCTTCGCTGATAATGGCCTGGTAAACTTCGGGTTTAATTTTTTCCACCGTCCCTCCCTGGTTGTCTACCCACATTTTTATCATGTCCGGTTTAAAGGCGGCGAGCTCCCTGACATTAGCAATAGCCTCCTCTGCTGTGGCAGGACGGTACACTTTCTCCATGCCGGTTTCAGCGGGGGAACGGAATCCATAGCCGGCGGTGTACACTGACGCCCCCCCGATCTTGCCGGCACGGGAATCGGCGCGAATTGCAAAGATGAGCTCTTTATCCATGCCCATAGAAACAACGGTTCCAACACCGTACGCCTGGTACCGCTCCAGCTCTTTGACGATCTGCTCGCGCGTAAAATTCTCGGGACCGGTCTTTATGCCCTTCGATATGCCTAGATGGCCATGAACGTTGATGAGGAGCGGCATAATCGTTTTTCCAGTCATATCGACAACACGGCCTTGCGACTTTTCATCCTTATTGGTAATGGACACAATCTTGCCTTCATTTATCAGAACATAAACATTTTTTTCAGCGGCACGTCCGGATCCATCAATCAGTGTAACATTTTTTAGCATCACCGGCTGGCAAAAAACTTCGTGGTCCAATCCAACACTAAGGATCGCCAGCAGTAACAGATTGAATTTAGTCGATTTCATGGCATGGGGATTTAGCGAATAAATTTAGGATAAATGGGCACGTTAATCCATCTATTTCACGAAGAGCATACAGCTTTCTGCATTAAGCTTCCACTTCGCCAAGGGGTAAATGCGGCATTCTCAGGGGTTGATCGCGACAAGCACAGCCCATATTTTTATAACATGAAACGAATATCCATTCTCATTCCTAAAGGCGAAGCCGTGATGGGCAGCATTGAAGGGCCTCATAAAGTATTTAACCAGGTAAATGAATTCTTAGCCGACATGGGTAAGCCGCCTTTGTTCGACGTGAAACTCGTCGGATTGTCGCAGGAGGAGCAACGTTATGAAAACTTATTCACCGTTAAGCCACAGCTAACCATCGATGAAGTAGATCAAACCGACCTTATCGTTATCCCTGCAATCAAAGGTGATTTAAAAAATGCAATAGAAATAAATCACGATTTTATTCCATGGATCGGCAAACACTATAAGGCAGGAACTGAAATAGCAAGTCTTTGCCTCGGGGCTTTCCTGCTTGCATCCACAGGCCTTTTGAAGGGAAGAAAGTGCGCAACGCACTGGATATCGGCAAACGAATTTAAAAAAATGTTTCCCGAGGTGAACCTGGTAGCTGAGAAAATAATCACAGATGAAAATGGCATTTATTGCAGTGGTGGAGCCTACTCGTTCTTAAACCTTATCCTTTATCTCGTTGAAAAATATGCAGGCAGAAGCATGGCGGTATTGTGTGCCAAAGTATTTGAAATTGAAATCGAGCGAGGAAGCCAATCACCGTTCATAATTTTTAATGGGCAGAAAGAACACGAAGACGAGCCGGTAAAAAAAGCACAGGTCTTTATCGAAAATAATTTTCAGAAAAGAATTACCGTCGACGAACTTGCATCGATGCTGGCGCTAAGCAGAAGAAACCTCGAACGAAGGTTTAAAAAAGCCACGTCAAACACAACGGTTGAATATATTCAGCGCGTTAAGATCGAAGTTGCAAAAATGAGCCTTGAAAGCTCTCGTGAAAACGTAAACGAAGTGATGTACAAAGTTGGTTACACTGATAGCAAAGCTTTTCGAACAACATTCAAAAAAATAACTGGCCTTTCACCATTGCAGTATCGCAGTAAGTATAACAGGGAACTGATGCCGGTCCTCGAAGGCTGACCGTGCACTCGCCGCACTTTGCAAAAAAAAAACCTGAACGAAAAACGCTCAGGTTTTTTTTCAAGAAATCTGATGATCTACTTCACGTGGTTGTTCACCACTTTTGCCAATTCAAACATGGAGATTTGTTCCTTGCCGCCGAAAACTGATTTTAGTTTGTCGTCTGCATTGATCATTCTTCTGTTCACCTTGTCTTGAAGTCCGTTCTTCTTGATGTAATCCCAGATCTTCTTGATAATCTCCGTTCTTGGAAGAGGTTTTGTTCCAACCACTGCTCCCAGTGTGTCGCTAGGAGTAAGTGCAGCCATAAATGCTGCGTTAGGTTTTCTCGCTGACTTCTTCTTAGGAGCTGCCTTTTTTGCAGCCTTCTTAGGCGCTTTCTTTGCTGCCTTCTTAGGCGCTGCCTTCTTCTTAGCAGCTTTTTTTGGAGCTGCTTTTTTAGCAGCTTTTTTCGCTTTTTTTGCCATAGCGTTTAATTGATGTTTAGTAGTTTTACTTCTATTCTATCCGCATCATTACCTCTGACACTTGACAAATATTGAATTCGTCGCAGCAACAGAGGAGTAATAAACTGGACATACTTTTCGCTAAAATAGTAGTGTAGTTTTAATAATCCTAATTCCTGATTTTCATAGGTAAAATTGACGTCGTCGGAATGCGAGCAAAATGACTTCCGCCAGACAAAAAAAATGGAGCAAACATCACCGATGTGCTGCCCTTGACCGTCCGTCCAGCAAGTAAGCTCTCGCCAAAAAATGGCGTTGCCGAGAAGCCGGCTTTACACCGGATCATTGGTAGGTGCGAGCAAGGTACCAGGTGAGTTTCATTGATAATACGCTGTTAAAGAGTATAAAACATGAAGCGATTCAACCTTCTCTTCATGTTTTATAACCTCTTCTATCCGTCGGACCTTACTGAAGGGATACGGTTCCCATATCCGTAATGCTTCCAATAGTAACGTTCACCCCCTCCTGGGAAAAGTCATCATATCCCTCTTTCGCATCGAAGCTTACCCTGTACGCACCCGATGGAAGTCCCTTCAAAAAATATTTTCCATCAGCGTCGGAATATGTGGTGCCCAACGTATCGCTTCCCACAATAGCAAAGACTGCAGGGAAAGATTCCACGGGAGTAACTACCCCTTTGATCGCTCCGCTGGTCGCCTCTGTTATCGTCCTGATCACAGGCTTCAGGTTGTAGGCACCGCTTCCCGTCTTCACGATCGACCTGGCAGCATCGAAGTCCAACAGGATCTTATAGGTGATGCCGGGGGTGAGATCAGCATGTACATTAAGCTTCAGTCCGGAGTGTTGTGCACTTGGCGTTGTCAGTGCTATTTCCTGACCATCAATTGTAACGGTGTTATCGCCGCCGAGGATCAAGCGTATTTGAGAGATCCGGCCTGCAGGGAGGACCGCGGTCGCCAACAAAGTATCCAATCCATTGGTAAGCTCAAGCAGGTTGTAGCGACCTCTTTGCACCGCAAGCGACTGCCAGCCATTGCTTGCGTCCCCCTCATCGGTATGGATCTCTATCCCCTGAATATTAACATGCACGGCTTCATAATCACCGGGAGCATCGGTCAATCTGATTTCCAAACGCGCAGTTTCATTGTCGTCAGAACATGACCACAAGGCAAGTGATAAAGCTAAAATTCCAATCGTTTTTTTCATATCTGCTTTTTAGTTTTAATCTCCCTTTGACCACAACCGGCGGCATAGGTTTAAAACAGCAGGTCAGCGAATGCCGTCTTTGGACCGGCATTCCGG
>DASUTP010000653.1:0-9047 GCA_036374515.1 Chryseolinea sp.
CACCAAAATGCATTACGATTTTGCAAGGCCCTATGCATTGGTGCATGAGTACTTTGGTGACAAGAAAATCAAGCTGTGGGGAGGGCCCGAGGCGGGGATGATTCAGGTAAAAGGAACCGAATGGCGGCCGTATTCCCCGGATACATTTTTATGCCCGCCATTTCCCAGCTACGTTTCCGGTCATAGCTGTGTTAGCGCCGCCTGCTCTGAGGTGCTACGACTGTTTACAGGAAGCGATGAATTTGGCCAGCAAGTCAAGATCGTCCCCGGATTGCTGACAGAGCCGGAAAATATCGGTGATACGGTTGTGCTGAAGTTTCCTACCTTTAGTGAAACGGCAAATATGGCGGGTCTTTCGCGGGTGCTGGGTGGATATCACATCCGTTCGGATAATGTAGAAGGTCTCACCCTGGGTCGCAACGTTGCCCGGGTTGTTTGGGAAAAATATCTTAAACATACCGGTGGCTAAAATATAAGTGAAGCAAAAACTTATCCCGCTTAGCAAGCGGTTTATCATCAAATTCGGATTTGTGATTATGAAAAAATTACTCCCATCAGTTTATTTCACATTACTCTTATTGACGCTTGGATGCGCTGATAAGAAAGACGAAACAAAGAGGATTGATACTTCGCAGGTTTCCGAAGCTGTCTTCAAACGGCTCAGTTCGTCGCACAGCAACGTCACTTTTAAAAATGTTGTGGAAGAAAATTTTGAAAATTTCTTCGACGTCTTCGCCTATGTGTACAATGGAGGCGGCGTCGGGGTGGGGGATATTAACAATGATGGCCTGCCTGACATTTACTTCACGGGCAATGAAGTTCCAAACAAACTTTATTTGAACGAAGGCAACCTGAAGTTTAAAGACATTACTTCATCGGCCGGCGTCGCAGGCAACGGAAGATGGAATAACGGTGTCACAATGGTTGATATTAACGAAGATGGGCTTTTGGATATCTATGTCTGCAAAGGGGGATGGAAAGAAACAGCCGAACAGCGCAAGAATCTTTTATTCATTAATCAGGGTGACCTCACTTTTAAGGAACAAGCCAAGGAATACGGACTTGATGAGGCCGGTTATTCAATACATGCTTCCTTTTTCGATCTGGAAAATGACAACGATCTGGATGTTTATATTACAAACCGTCCCGACTCATTCGATCTCCCACTTACTGAAATGGTTCGCCAAAAAAAACTTTCACCATCGCAGAGTCGGGACAAATTATACCTCAATGAAAATGGCAAGTTCCGCGAGATTGGATTGAGCGCAGGCATTACGGGCAACTTTGGATATGCATTAAGTGTGGTCACGTCGGATCTCAATAACGACGGCTATACGGATATTTTCGTTGCCAATGATTTCGCCGAAGGGGACTATATGTATATCAACCAGAAAAATGGCACGTTTAAGGAATCGATAAAAAAAGCCACGAACCACATCTCCATGTATTCGATGGGAACTGACGTTGCCGATATCAACAACGACGGACTCGAAGACATTATGGTAAGCGAGATGCTTCCCGAAGACTATAAGCGATCGAAGGTATCCATGCCCTCCATGGACGTTCCCGGATTTTATGCCATCGTGAACGGCGGTATGCATAAACAATACATGCATAATGCGCTCCATTTGAATCAGGGCGGCCTTTTTTTTAGCGAGATCTCCCAACTGTCGGGTGTCGCCAAGACCGAATGGAGCTGGTCGTGCCTGATGTCTGACTTTGACAACGATGGGAAGCGAGACATATTTGTGGCAAATGGGTATAAGCGCGATGTATTTGACGGCGATGCGCAGAAGAAGCTTAGCGACTATATGCAAAGCAACATGCACAAGTACAAGTCCCCCAGGGAGATGATGGAAAAAGGTTTTAAGGACTTCATCGAGGTCTACGCCCCCATCAAAGTGAAAAATTACTTGTTCCAGAATAAAGGCAATCTTGCCTTTCAAAATGTCAGCGACTTGTGGGGTTTTGAAGCGTCAAGCTTTTCCAATGGCGCATCCGTTGGCGACCTCGACAACGACGGAGACCTTGATCTTGTAATCAACAACCTGGATGATGAAGCCTTTATTTACGAAAACACGTCAGCGAAGAAAAACAATTATTTGAAGGTCAAATTATCTGGACCTAAAGGTAACGCTGATGGTCTTGGAGCAAAAGTAACCCTCTATCACGACGACGGAATGCAGTATTTTGAAAACAAGACGGTTCGCGGGTATTTGTCTTCCAATGATCCGGTTGTACATTTTGGTTTAGGCGATCACTCGGAAATTGATAGTGTAACCGTCAAGTGGAATGACGGCCTGGAATCCGTAGTCAAAGGAGTAAAAGCAAATCAAACGCTAGCCGTTAGCCACGAAAAGGCGGTACGCAGGCCAAAACACCAGCCTCACCAACTTACGTTGTTTAACGAACAAACAAATTTAGTTTCGTCCCCATTCAAGCACCGCGAAAATGATTTTAATGAATACAAGGAGCAAATACTATTGCCGCACATGTTTTCCAAAAGTGGACCTTTTATTTCCACAGGCGATGTAAACGGTGATGGGGCCGCAGACTTTTTTGTCGGTGGAGCAGCCGGACAAGCAGGAGCGTTGTATCTGCAGGAAGGTGGAAAGTTTAACAGAAAAGCGGTGCCTGCTTTTGAAGCAGATAAAAAGTATGAAGACATGGGGTCCGCATTGTTTGATGCCGACAAGGATGGCGACCTGGACTTATTCGTTGTCAGTGGGGGCAGCGAATTTTCTCAGGGATCGGAAATGTATCAGGATAGATTATACACCAACGATGGTAAAGGTAACTTCAAAAAAGGTGATGTTCCCAAGACCATCAGCAGCGGATCATGCGTTGTTCCATTTGACCTGGATGGTGATGGCGACCTTGACCTGATGCGCGGCGGCCAGGTTGTGGCTGGTGTTTATCCGAAGCCACCAAAAAGCTATTTGCTCTTGAATGAGAATGGGAAATTTGTCGACAAGACAAAAGAAATGGCTCCGGCGCTTGAAGAAGTTGGTATGGTGAATTCTGCGGTTTGGGGCGACCTGAATGGTGACAAAACAGGTGAGTTGATAATTGTAGGTGAATGGATGCCCGTCAAAGTATTTGAGTACCGGCAAGGGAAGCTGGAAGATACCTCAACAGAGTTTGGCATTGACAATACGGAAGGATGGTGGCAAAAGGTGATCGCTGATGACCTCGACGGTGACGGGGACCTGGATCTCATTCTCGGTAACATTGGAGAAAATTACAAGTTTAAAGCCCAGAGCGAGAAACCATTTCAGGTTTTTGCGAAAGACTTCGATGGCAACGGCACCAACGATGTTTTTTTGGCCCGATATTATAAGAACGATTTGTTGGTTCCCATCCGGGGAAGGGAATGCACGTCACAACAGATGCCCGTCATCAGTCAGAAGTTTCCAACATATCTGTCTTTTGCGGAATCTGATCTGCCGACTATTTTAGGTAAGGATATTGAGAATGCGATGCACTATGAAGCGAAAACATTCTCCAGCGCGATCGCCATCAACCAGAATGGCCGCCTTACGCTTCAAAGCCTGCCGGTCGATGCACAGCTTTCCTCGGTTAATGGAATCATCGTGAACGATTTCAACAGGGACGGAAAGCGCGATATCTTAATAGCAGGAAATAAATTCGATGTGGAAGTTGAGACGACGCCGGCCGATGCTTCGCCCGGGCTTTTCCTGAAAGGGACAGGGGATCTAAAATTCAGTCCCTTGAAACATATTGAGAGCGGATTTTTTGTACCCCATAACGTAAAAGACATCCAGCTTATCAAAGTAAAGGATGATTGGGCTGTTATCGTGGGCATTAACAACGAAGGTGTAAGAATTTTCTCTCCGGGCTCTCCTTCCGGCGCCAGGGGATTAGCATTGGCTAAGTGATCCTGCGGCGAAAGTAAAGTGGTTAAATGGCGATCAGACTTAACGGCATTCTTATTTTTTTGATTCAGTTTTTTCTGCTGATGAACTGCGGATCTCGTCATGAAAAAAGCAATGGCGATGAAACTTCCAATAACCTCGGACAGTCCAGCAGTCCATACCTTAGGGAACATGCCGATAATCCCGTTAACTGGCATGAGTGGGGGCCGGAGGCGTTGGATAAAGCAAAAAAGGAAAATAAACTCCTGATCATCAGCATTGGTTATTCATCCTGCCATTGGTGCCACGTCATGGAAGAGGAAACGTTCATGGACACTGCTGTTGCAAGAATCATGAATGAAAATTTCATTTCCATTAAAGTTGACAGGGAGGAGAGACCCGATATTGATCAGATTTATCTGGAGGCGGCGCAATTAATTTCCGGCAACAGCGGATGGCCGTTGAATGCATTCGCGTTACCGGATGGTAAGCCGTTTTATGCAGGCACCTATTTCCCAAAACTGCAGTGGATCACCATGCTTAGGCAAATAATCAAAACTTACAAGGAAGAAAATGCGAACGTCTTAAAGCAGGCCGACGCCTTGACAAAAGCGTTGCAGGATACGGGAGCGCTGTCAACCAAAGGACCAGGCGAATTAAGCCAGACTACGTACGATAGTATTTTCCAAAAATGGCAGCCAAGCTTTGATTTTAAAGCGGGGGGCCTTGCCGGAGCGCCTAAGTTCCCCATGCCAGTCATATGGGAGTTTCTCCTGCAAAATTATTATCTCACGAATAACTCAAAAGCGCTTGAGATCGTCACAACTACTCTCAACGAAATAGCGAAGGGCGGTATCTACGACCACCTGGGCGGGGGCTTTGCTCGCTACACCACTGACGCTTACTGGAAAATTCCGCACTTCGAAAAAATGTTATATGACAACGCGCAACTCGTAAGCCTATACGCCCACGCCTTCCAGGTGACAAAATCAAAAAGATACAGGGATGTAGTAACACAGACATTAGCATTCGTCCAAAGAGAAATGATGTCACCGGAAGGGGGATTTTGGGCTTCAATAAATGCTGACAGCGAGGGAGAGGAGGGAAGATATTATTCCTGGACTAAAAGTGAAATTCAGAATTCTCTTGACAAAGAAAAGGCTGACCTCTTTGCCGATTATTATCAGGTCGTTGATTCGGGAAACTGGGAGAACGGAAAAAACATTTTGTACGCTACAATGAGCAAGCGTGAGTTTGCTTTGAACAAAAAAATAAAGGAACAGGATTGTGACCGGATTCTCGGGGAAGCAGAAACTGAACTATTTACTTTACGGAATAGCCGGATCAGGCCCTCCACCGATACCAAGATTCTTTTGTCGTGGAATGCTCTTATGCTAAAGGGTTTTGTAGACGCATACCTTGCGCTGGGAGAAAGCGTGTATCTCCAGGTTGCACTGACAAACGCACGCTTCCTTGAAAAGCACATGATTCAAAATGATGGCAGGCTATGGCGCAACTATGCTAACGGAAAGGCTACGACCGAGGCGTTTCTTGACGATTACGCGTTGTTGGCAAGAAGCTTCGTTCACCTGTACCAGGCGACATTCGATATACATTGGCTGGAAATGACGCAACTGGTTTTAAGATATGCCGTGACTCATTTTCGCAATTCGCACAGTGACCTGTTTTATTATACCGCGGATGAAGCTGACAATCTGGTAGTGCGGAAAATGGAACTGGCGGACAATGTAATTCCATCGTCCAATGCTGTGTTGGCTGAGGCAATGTACATGGTTGGCCAATACTATGGGCAGGATTCCCTTGTCGCGATGAGCACGGCAATGCTTCGTCACGTTGCTTCGGAGCTAACAACGGATCTGCCATACTACGGCCATTGGGCGAGTTTTTTGGGATTGGTAGCCTATCAGCCCTACGAAGTTGCGGTCATGGGCAACCAGTCATTGGATGCAACCAGAAAAATGCAGATTTATTATTTACCTACTACTTTTTTCATGGGTGGCAGTGTCGAGAATCTTCCCTTGCTCGAAAACAAAGGCGTTTCGAAAGGAACTATGATTTACGTGTGCAGAAACAAGACCTGTAAGCTACCTCAACAAGATGTTGCATTGGCAATGAAACAATTGCTGGTTAGAGAGGCGCCTTTGTAATTTTTATTCAACTGGAACGGTTGTTCAGCGCAGATCTTTTTTTTCAAGCGTTGATAGACCTGGCTCGTGGCCAGGAAATGCCGGGTGATCCAAATGGATCACCCGTATGTTCACTTCCCAAACCTATATCATCTCAATGCTTTTTAGTACCCAGGATTCTGTGTTAACGTCGGCGTTTCTTGAATTTTACTGGCATCAATTTGCAGCAACGGAATAGGGAAATATTCATTTTTTCCGGCTACGAATAGATTCGCATTATTCAGCTGACTTGGCCGGCGCAACCGTTCCTCCGTGATGTATTTATTGATATACTGTTCTGCCACGCCCCAACGAACCAGATCAAAGAACCGGTGACCTTCCATGGCAAGTTCGAGGCGCCTTTCAAAATAAATCGTCCTTCTTGCTTTATCCTGACTTGAGAACGCGTCATGTCCTGCGGGATATTCATTGATGAGATAATTCGCCGCAGGTGTTACTCCATCAGCTTCCGTTACAACTTTCCCGGTTTTTGCGCGGTTCCTAACCCTGTTCACCAACTCTCGGGCTGTAGCAAAATCACTTTCTTCGGCCGCGATTTCCGCCCTGAGCAAGAGTATGTCGGCAAAACGAATGATGTTGTAATTGAGGGCGCTTGGTCCGGCCACCCAGCCGGCACCATTCTGACCCAGATCCATTTCAGTTTTGTTGAAGTTGTTTTTCCTATTGGTGTATGGACCATAAAAACTTTCGTCGTTGATACCGTTAACACCCGGGTGATCGCCAAAACCAAGGAATGGAATGCCCCGGCGGCCGACGGTGAAGTCAAGGCGTGGGTCCAGTGTTCCGGTGTATTCCGTAAATGGTTCAGTATTCAGATCGTTGTTAACATCTGTTTCATTAAAAGTGTCAAACAACGGTAAGCCATCGGCACCCGTTTTAAAGGCATTGACAAGGTTGAACGTTGGCTGATGGAGACCGGGCGAGTTATAAGGCGCAAAGGATGGGTGGGCCAGGATATCTCCCCAGTTAGCGTTCAAGCTTGCGTGATCCGCATCCCGTGTTCCGTCATTTGCCGTGGACTGATAAGAAAAGATCGCCTCCTTTTGATTTTCTGTTGAAATGCGGAAGTTGTCCTCGTAGTTCGGCGCGAGCCCATATTTTGTGTTGGCAATGACCGCATCCAGCAGGGGCTTGGCAGCAGCATAGTCCTTTTGAAACATGTGTACTTTTCCGAGCAGGGCCTGAGCCGCGCCCTTCGTTGCGCGGCCTTTTTGCGTTCCCTGATCCAGGGGGAGATTCTGAATGGCGTATTCGAGAT
The DNA here is from genome assembly GCA_036374515.1 of Chryseolinea sp. Classification (GTDB taxonomy): domain Bacteria; phylum Bacteroidota; class Bacteroidia; order Cytophagales; family Cyclobacteriaceae; genus Chryseolinea. Next base: position 7,341 of record DASUTP010000653.1, read on the forward strand.
CGGCTTCGATGTCGGGCCAGATATCCTCATCGTTGGGCAAACGGAAGTCGAGCGTCTTTTCGTCAACGAACGAGACGCGTCCCCAGATCTTTTTAGCCTCAAAGTGAAAATACGCTCTGAGAAACCTTGCTTCTCCTTCGAAAGAAAGCTTCTTGTCGTCCGTAATTTCAGCGCCGCGGATACCATTAATAGCGTCGTTGGACCGGGCAATTCCCTCGTACAAAGCTATCCACTTGTCATTAATGTGCGGGATGCCCGAACCGGACCATTTGTACTGCTCAATAAGGTTAATTTCACCCTGGTCTCCGAATCCACCGCCTTTGGCAGCATCGCCTGACGAAATATCGCCCCAAATCCAGTTGCTGACGCCGGTACCCCAGGGAGCTGCCACTCCCCATCCGAACCAACCATCGATGGCTGAATAGGCGGACACGATCAAACCGGTCACGGCATCTTCACTCGTTAAACCTTCGAATGCAACAGCGCCTTGTGGCAATACGTCCAACTGGTCCTCGCATGATTCAGCAATGATCAACGAGGTGGCTAGCGCAAAAACTGTTATATATTTTTTCATTTACTTAATTGTTTATATCGTTCGTGAATGATTAAAATGAAGCGCTTAATCCAACGCTGATGGTCCGTGGAATCGGGTAAGCGCCACGATCTACGCCCAGCCCACGGTTTCCCTTGGGATCGGTGAAGTTTTGCAGATTAACCTCAGGGTCAAGACCACTGTAGTTCGTAGTGGTGAACAAATTTTGACCTTGAACGTACACCTTGGCCGACGATAAAGCTTTCCCTAACCATGCTTTGGGAAAATTGTACGTCAACTGGACGTTACGAATGCGCATGAACGAGCCGTCTTCGATATAATAAGTTGATTCCTGGGATTCCCGTACAATAGTATTACTGTTCAATTGGGGAACATTCGTGTTCGTATTTTCCGGTGTCCATGCGTTCAACAATCTCGTGCTGCGGTTACCGTCCATCTTCCAAAAATCGGTGAAGTAACGGGTCGCATTGAAGATTTCATTTCCCTGAACGCCCGTTCCCGTTAAGGTTAGTTCAAAATTCTTGTACCCGAGGTTGATATTGAAACCATACATGAAATCAGGGTGAGGACTGCCAATGATGCTGCGATCAAGGTCGTTGATCACTTGATCATTGTTGACGTCTCTAAAGCGAAACGTTCCTGGTCTTGCACCATCCTGACTGACATTTTCAAGGTAGCTGTCTACTTCCTCCTGGCTGTTAAAAATTCCGTCGATGATAAACCCATAAAAACTTGAGATCGCTTCGCCCTCGCGCGTGATGGTCATTTGCTGTAAATCAAAGGCACGGGCGCCGTAGAACGGAGCGCTGTTAAGTTTTACAACTTTATTCTTATACGTCGAAAAGTTTACGCCAATGGAATAACGAAAATCTTTTACCGGATCGCTTGAATATTCCAGACTGAGTTCGACACCTTGATTTTCAACATCGCCAACATTTAAGAACGCATTTGCCGCAGCACCACCGGCAGCAGGTTGAACGATGTCGACCAGCATGTCTTTTGTTTGTTTTTTGTACCACTCAAAACTAAACGACAACCGGTTTAAGAGTTCAGCATCCAAGCCGACGTTCAAAGTTTCTGTCGTCTCCCATGTTACGTCGGGGTTACCGCGTTTTGTTTTGTCAAATCCAGGAGTTACTACGTTGTTGGTGCCG
>DASUTP010000654.1:0-7532 GCA_036374515.1 Chryseolinea sp.
TTATTGCAAATACACTGAACATTGAACGGAACGTGAGGATTATAGGACTAACAGCGCTTCTGACAGCAATAACCTTGCTAAATTCTGGCAGTACATACACAGCTCCTCCTGATTCCAAGGTCGATGTAGTAGTCATCGACGCCGGTCATGGAGGCCACGACAATGGAACCCATGGCAAGTTATTGAAAGAAAAAGACCTCGCGCTGAACATTGCGCTCAAGGTGGGCAATTACATTGAAAAAAATATACCGGGAGTAAAAGTCATTTATACCCGGAAGGATGACCGTTACCTTGCCCTTGATGAGCGGGCGGATATTGCCAATAAGAATAAGGCGGACTTGTTTATATGCATTCATGCGAATGCCAATCCCAATACAAAAGCTTTTGGGACCGAGACATTTGTAATGGGGCTTCACAAAGATGAAGGAAACCTCGCCATCGCACAGCGCGAGAACTCTGTGATCCTGATGGATGAAAATTATGAAGAGCGCTATGAAGGATTTAATCCTAATAGCCCGGAGTCGTATATCCTGTTTACGTTGATCCAAAGCGCTTATCAGGAAAGTAGTCTGAAATTCGCCCAGAAGGTCGAGGGTCAATTCAAAGACCGGGTCGGGCGCCTCAGCCGGGGGGTAAAGCAAGCCGGATTTGTCGTTTTATGGCGTACCACCATGCCCAGCGTACTGATAGAAACAGGTTTTTTGACCAATTCAACGGAAGAAAAATTTTTAGCCGGCGACGAAGGACAGGAATTGATCGCTTCAGGCATTTACCGGGCCTTCAAAGAGTACAAAAATGAAGTAGAATCCATAAATTAAGGGCTGAATTCCCTGACCACAGGTTTTTTTGTTTTCATGCATGGATAATTTTTTATTATTTCAAAAACCATTTTTTCATGACAGTTGGAAGCAAAAGGAGGCATGAAAGGAAAATAACGTTAGTCCTAGACAATACGACAAACGAAATTGGGATTTCATGTGGCAACAGACATTCAAAAATTAACGAATGAAACTATCTAAAGAATTTAGGGTCGGCTTGTTTATGGTCGTTACTATAACCTTGTTGTACTTTGGTTTTAATTTTTTGAAAGGCATCGATTTTTTTTCTGCTTCAAAAAAATACTATGCACTATACGACGATGTCAATAAGCTCACAGAATCCAACCAAATTTTTTTAAATGGTCTGGCTGTAGGTCGTGTAAGCAACATTCAAATCCTGCAACAGGAGGACAAGGTCTTGGTCGAACTCGATATTGATTCCAACATCGAGTTAACGGATTCATCGGTAGCGTTATTGAACGGCGAGCTTCTGGGAGGACGATTTATCCAATTGATAACAAATCACGCCGGCAGAGTATTGAAAGCGAAGGACACCGTCCGGTCTGACGTCGCTAAGGGCGTTATGGACTTTGCCCAGCCCGTTGCAGACAATCTTCAGGTGACATTGCGAAACCTTAATATCGTTCTGGAGGGGTTGGCGCGAAACACGCGACGCATCGATACCATGTTCCTTCGCCTACAGGCTACTCCCGCTATCCTCAATAAAACCCTTAGTACTGCAAATTCTAATATTGATGGGCTATCCGAGAGTTTTAGATCGGTTGCAGGTAACCTTAACGGTACGTTGGAAGAATTAAAACCGACGCTTTCTAATTTCCGAAGCTTATCCGACTCTCTGAAAATGATGCAGCTTAACAGCACGGTAAATAAGGCACAACAAAGTCTGGGCAAGTTAAATGAAACGCTGACGCGTCTCAATAGCGGTGACAACACCGTCAGCAAATTAATGACAGAGGATTCGCTTTATGTGAATCTGAATCAGCTGCTCAACTCAATTGACTCTCTTGCCAAACATTTCAATACAAATCCTAAACATTTCATGGCGCCGCTTGGAAAAAGCCAGCGTAGAATCGAAAAGGATTTGAAGAAACAAAAAGACCAGCAGAAAAAGGATTAGTTTTCCCGGGTCCAGTTTCCAGTTTAGTTTCAAGATTTAGTTTGAACTCATCGCCCATGCCCTTCGATTTAGAATTCAACAAAAATGAAGACCAGTTCAGGCAAATGCTGGAACAGCTTCATCATAAATCGAAGAAGGTGAAACTTGGAGGCGGTCAAAAGAAAATTGATGAGCAACATCAAAAGGGTAAACTTACGGCACGTGAGCGTATCGAGTATTTAACGGATGAAAAAAGCTCATTTCTTGAAATCGGATTATTCGCCGGAGACGGAATGTACGCCGAGTTCGGTGGCTGCCCCTCGGGTGGCGTAGTCGCCGGAATAGGGTATATCGCGGGAAAGCAATGCGTGATCGTTGCTAACGATGCTACTGTGAAGGCTGGAGCGTGGTTCCCTATCACGGCAAAAAAAAATCTCAGGGCTCAGGAGATCGCGATGGAGAACAGGTTGCCTGTTGTGTACCTTGTCGACAGCGCTGGTGTTTTCCTTCCTATGCAGGCTGAAATCTTTCCCGACAAAGAACATTTCGGAAGGCAGTTCAGAAATAACGCCAAGATGTCGGCGATGGGTATTATTCAGGTTGCCGCCATCATGGGAAGTTGTGTAGCGGGTGGCGCGTACCTGCCCATCATGTCAGACGAAGCAATGATAGTGGATAAGACCGGTTCAATTTTCTTAGCCGGATCGTATTTGGTAAAGGCCGCCATCGGCGAAGAAGTTGACAATGAAAAGTTAGGCGGCGCAACCACACACTGTGAAATTTCAGGAGTAACCGACAATAAATTTCCCAACGATCAGGCTTGCCTGGATTACATCCGGTCGCTTTTTGAAAAGTTCGGGAAATCGTCATCGGCTGGCTTCAGCCGCGCTAACCCCTCTCCCCCGAAAGAAAACGAAAAAGAAATTTTGGGTCTTCTGCCGGTTGATCGTGTGAAGCCATACGACACCATAAAAATTATTCAACGGCTGGTGGATAATTCGGAATTTCAGGAATACAAAGCGTTGTACGGAAAGACTATCATCTGCGGCACTGCGCGTATCGACGGTTGGGCTGTGGGCATCGTTGCGAATCAACGCAGCGTTGTGAAGACAAAAAAGGGTGAAATGCAGATGGGCGGCGTTATTTATTCCGATTCGGCGGATAAGGCCGCCCGTTTTATCATGAATTGTAATCAGCGAAAAATTCCTTTGCTGTTTATTCAGGATGTCAGCGGGTTTATGGTGGGAAGCAAGGCAGAGCATGGCGGAATCATTAAAGATGGCGCCAAGATGGTGAACGCGATGGCAAATTCAACCGTTCCGAAATTCACGCTTATCATCGGGAATTCTTATGGTGCGGGGAACTACGCCATGTGTGGAAAAGCGTACGATCCGCGGTTAATATTTGCCTGGCCAACGGCGCAGATCGCCGTAATGAGCGGCGGCTCTGCGGCAAAGACATTGCTGCAAATACGGGTGAGCGCGTTGAAAGCCCAAGGCAAATCCATCACAAAGGACGAAGAGGACAAATTACTAAAGGAAATAACGGATCGATACAACGAGGAACTAAGCCCATATTATGCGGCATCGCATCTCTGGGTGGATGGCATTATCGACCCGCTTCACACACGGACTGCAATTTCCATGGGAATAGAAGCGGCCGATCAGGCGCCTGTCGAAAAATTTAACGTCGGCGTTATCCAGACGTGACCATTGTTCCTTGTGGGCTTAAGGTTAAATTGATGCCCTCGTATTCATGCAATTGCAAATCTGCCCTTCACCAACGTCTTCAAATAGCGGGCGTTTCGCAATGTCATGGCCAGAAAACGCGTTATAACAAGTTTCTTTCCCATGAGCGTCGCTACAGCTGGATTTTCTGGCTGAATTTTTTAGCTTAGCGATTTAATTAGAGCGTGTTGAAGGAAGCAGAAATTAAAGCGCTTGTGTCCCTGCTCGATGATGACGACGCACAAATTGTTTCTCATGTAGAGGATAAAATTCTTTCGTTGGGTACTACCATCATTCCTTTTTTGGAACAGGAATGGGAGACCAATTTCAATTCACTGGTTCAGCGGCGCATTGAAGAATTGATTCACACCTTACAGTATGAGTTATTAAAGGAACGGCTGGTGGAATGGTATGCCAGCGATGAGAAGGATCTCCTTACCGGAATGTGGCTTGTGGCGACTTATCAATACCCGGACCTTGAACTTCTCAAGTTAAAACAAGATCTCGAGCAAATATATTATGAGACATGGCTCGAATTTAAGCCTGATCTGTATCCATTTGACCAGGTAAAAGTTGTTAACAGTGTTTTGTTTAACAAGCTGAAGTTCGGAGCGAACACAAAAAATTTTCACTCGCCCGGCAACTCCATGATCAATGTGGTGCTCGAAACGCGAAAAGGAAATCCCATTACGCTCTGCATCATTTATTTGCTGGTAGCCCAGAAGTTAAAGCTGCCCGTTCACGGTGTCAACCTTCCTAACTTATTTGTGCTGACGTACAAAGACGATAAGCATGCGCAGTTTTACATCAACGCTTTTAACAAGGGGTTGATATTCTCCAGGCAGGATATCGAGAATTATATCAATGAACTGCACCTTACTCCTCAGACATCATTTTTTGAGCCATGCTCGAACCTTGAAGTGATCCGCAGAGTGTTCCGCAACCTAATTATGTCGTTCGACAAAATGGGCGAACACACAAAAGCTGAGGAAGTGAAAGAACTCCTGTTAATCATCGCGGACGGCGCCGATCTTGGCGTTTGAATAAGCCGTCAAACGCCGGCTAATGTTGTTCGTCTGGCCTGTAAGATATGGGCCATTTTTAAGGAAATTCGGCACCCCCAATCCCCTAATTTTAGCTATTCCAAAGGATTCGTACCGATATGAGAATAGCGTTATCAAGTATTATTTCCCTCCTGTATCTAACCGTTTCAGGACAGCAGTTTTCCTCCCGATATGAATTGGTGAAGATGGATAAAAGTGTAAATACATTCCGTCATGAAGCCGCTCCGGTGGTTTCTCCCGACGGAAACACGCTTTACTTTTTTGTTCAGGATCACCCCGAAAATACAATGGGCAAGGAAGACACGCAGGATATCTGGATGAGTAAGAAAGATGCCCAGGGAGTGTGGAGTCCTGCACAACACCTGCGATCGCCATTCAATATTCATCGTTCGAACCAGGTATTCACTGTCTTTGATGACGGAAGCTTGTTTATCAAGGGGGGAGGATCTAAGGGTGAAAAAGGGTTTTCGCTTGTAACTAATAATTCGATCCGGGAGCTTGAGGTAAAGGATTTCAAATCCATGAACAAAGGACGTTTTTACGGAGCGTCTATGTCTGCTGATAAAAAGCATATCATCATTTACTTCAGTGAAAGAGAAAATAGCGAGTTCAGCGATCTTTATGCCTCACATCAACAGGCAGACGGGTCATTTTCACGTCCGGAAAAATTAACCCTCAGCACTTCCACCGATGACGTCGGCCCCTTTATTAGTCCTGATCAAAAAGTATTATACTTTGCCAGCGCGCGCCAATCTCCGGGCCGTCAGGGTGGCGTTGATATTTATAAGTCAGTGCGAAAAGATGACACCTGGTCAAACTGGGCTGAACCAGTCAATATGGGGAAACCTATCAATACGAGCGCGTTGGATTTTTACTTCACAATCGATAATGCAGGCAATGTGTTTACCAGCAGGGCTAACAAAGCATTGGATGGAGCGCAGTTGGATCTGTACACGTTGGTTCCCAAGACATTAAAAATACTTTTGAAGGGCCTTGTATACAATGAAAAAACCATGGATCCACTTTCAGCCAACGTTGAGGTTAGGGTAAAAGATGTGCCCCCGGTTAAACTTCGTTCGAACGTTTCGGGTGAATTTGAAACCAAACTTCCTGAGCTAAAAGAATACACGGTCGCGGCAAACCTGGAAGGCTTTCTGCCCAGGGAACAGACCTTTACCGTGCCGGAGCTGACATGCGATACCACGCTTTTGATTAATGTCATGCTGCAGCCGATCGCAAAAAAGTTATTGCTGGTGGGAAATGTCTACGATAAAAAAACAGAAAAGCATTTATCGGCGAAGCTGGATATCACGTTGAAGTCCAGCCGCAAGAGCAGTACGAAAATAATGGCGAATGAAGGTAAATATGAAAAAGAGATTGCGCAGCTGGGATGGTATATGATCACAGCGTCCGCGGAAGGGTATCTGAATTCCACGGACAGTATCGAAGCGAATGACGACGGTTTGTCGCCGTTTACCCGCGACTTATATCTTGCTCCGATCGAGGTAGGGGCCACCGTGCGTCTTCAAAATATCTATTTCGACTTTGATAAAACGACGTTGAAGGATCAATCCTTCCCGGAGCTTAATAAAGTGGTGGAATTTCTCAAGCAAAACGAGACCGTTGAAATTGAAATTTCCGGGCACACCGATAGTAAGGGTTCGGATGACTATAACCTGAACCTCTCGCAAGGCCGTTCGCAATCTGTGGTTGATTATATCATCGGTCAAGGCATTGATGAATTCAGGCTTTCAGCTCATGGTTACGGAGAGAGCAAAGCCATCGACACCAACGATACGGATATGGGAAGGGCGAATAACCGTCGCGTGGAGTTTACGGTGTTGAAAAAGTAGTTTAAGTTGAGGGCCTTCAAAATTGAAGTCCCGATAACACAACGGATAGAGCCAGTATCTAAATAGATTTTTAAATTAAAATTTAATTAAGATGAAGATGGTTATCAGTCCCCGGTTAATTTTCTATATAGGATTTTTAATTTTCCTACCCGGACACATTTCCTTTCTTTTTAATCTCGATTTTCTGGAATTCCTGAAAGTTATTGGAACCTTAGTTTCTTCTTTTGCTTTGTTTCAATGGCTTCGCTTGTCGGACATGTCCGGTAAGTTCACAAAAGGAAAAAACGAGGATGAATTATCTTTTTTCTGGAATAAAATTGCAATTCGCCTTTGGAGCGGGATAATATTTATCATTATGTTTTTTGTTACCTGGATTTACCTGCTGGAGGTCATCGGAGAGTAAGGTCCAGGATATTTGAATGCGGCAATCTTTCCGGACTATGAGCTTCAGAGTCAATCCAATGGTTTGAGCGGCGGTGTTACATAGACTGTACGATGCCAATCTTGGTCTTAAACGCTTCCTTGCGTAAATTATGCCTTCCATGAATATGGTTTTATCCTGTCCGTCGACAACCGCACAATACGCCAAACATTAACATGAACTATTTTGTAGATAGATTTAAAAACCGGATAGAGAGTTTTTCTGACAAAGACAAAGGTGAGAGAAAGAGAATTCTGAATGAGATCCTACTATACGCCAACGCTAATAAACACACCTTTAAAAATGAAATCGACCAGATTAAATTTGACAAGGATGTAATGGCGTTGCCGATAATTTCAGAGGCTCTTTCTGCCGACACCGAAACCTGGGGCCAGTTTTACGTTGACTTATTGGACGACATCCTAAGGGCTGCAAAACGCGCAGATGACCCGAACGATTTTCTAGAACATTTAGAGGTGTTTTCCTACATCGAAGATGACAACAGACCTTTCGTACAACAAATTGTTGACAG
>DASUTP010000655.1:0-2591 GCA_036374515.1 Chryseolinea sp.
AGAGCGCTCTCACTCTTCGATTTATCGCTAAACGCATAAAAAGTTCGCGTTGCTAGGTTGTTGGTGAAGGACACCAACAAAGGCGTGAGAGTCGACTTACCTGGGGAGGTCAAGGTAGTAATGAAATACAGGGCATCGTTCGATTCGTGGGTAGGCAGACGTATACAATCGACCTCAATAATAGTTAGCTTGATTACATACTTATTCAAACACCTATAAAAAAAGAGAATGGCAACCACCCTCTTTCCTTGTACATGACCTACAAAATCAATTTTTAATTTTTTTTTCCAAAAGTCTTTTCACGACATTTTCAATAAGTCGGCCAAACGGCTTTATAGTGACTGAAAAAAGCGCGGCTACACACAGGCTAATAAAAACATATTCTGCAAGAGCGTCTCGCGTTGACGTTAAAGTATACATAGCCAAGTTACTTGCAAACACTAACAAAAAAACTAACCACCTATTATTCATAATACAAGTTAAGCAAATTATAAGTATTGAAATAACCCGTTGATATCATTCAACGCACTGCTGTAGAAGCCATTGTATAACCTTCGTACCAAATGTATAGGTCCGAAATTTTAAGAATTAGTATTGGTGGCGAAGTAACAAACTAAAAAAAAAGTCGAGTGCTATGGTCGACTGCTTTTTATTCGAATGTGATGGAAAGTGGTTCGATTTCCGACTGCCACCGCGGAAGACTCTGGGGGGACACTGCAGGGGCAAACCCGCCTACGCCTCCGCCTTGTTGGTGTTCTTCACCACCAAGCCTCAATTAACTCCCATTAACAAACAAACTTCAAGACGCGCTTTCATTCTTCGATTTATCCCCAAACGCATAAAAAGTTCGCGTGGCTAGTTTGTCGGTGAAGAACACCAGCAAAGGCGTAACAACTAACGCCGAAGATCAGCGGACAGCGTCCGCCGAAGCCCGACGCAAGCTGAACCCTAACGTGGGCGAAGCCGGCCTTCGCTAAAGCTTCGGCGGGCGAAGGCGGAGAGAGAGGGATTCGAACCCTCGGTGCAGTTACCCGCACAACGGTTTTCGAGACCGTCCCATTCAGCCACTCTGGCATCTCTCCAAAGGATTAAAAATAAAACTCCCGCAGCATTACGGGAGTCTTCACAAATATAAAACTATAAAAAGATTTTATTCGAAACGCAACGACTCAATCGGATCCAGCTTCGATGCCTTATGCGCAGGATAAAAACCTGAAATAAGTCCCACGAAAATACAGACGATAAATCCCACCAGTATCCACATCCACGGAATAAAATAAGAGTCACTGCCTAGAAAACTTCCAAAGAAATTTCCCACAACAATACCGAGAATGATTCCCAGGATTCCACCCAACAAACAAACGACGATCGCCTCGATAACAAACTGCTGGCGTATACGCAAAGGAGTCGCGCCAAGGGCCTTACGAACGCCTATCTCACGTGTTCTTTCCGTAACCGAAACCAGCATAATATTCATCAGCGCGATCGAAGCGCCAAGCAACGTGATAAAGCCGATTACCAGTCCGCCGATCCTGAAATATCCGAGGATGTTTTCTGTTCGCTCTTTTAATGCTTCGCTGCTTTCAAGCTCAAATGAATTTTCACGGCCTGCTTTGTCGCGCCTGATGGAACGCATTACACCCGTCGCTTCGCCCATGGCATATTCCAGTTGCGTCGGATCAACGATGCTAACAGTCAGCTCATAATCCAGACCCTGGCCCTTTGCCATCTGGTTTGCCAGTCGGATGGGAATAAACACCATGTTGTCATAATTATCTTCCAGCGAATTCCCCTTTTCCTCCAGGGTTCCGATCACCTTGAACTGAGTTCCTGAAAATGAGATCTTTTGATTTATCGGGTCTTCGTTATTCTTGAACAACACGTTAGCAATTGAATTCCCGATGATTGCCACCTGCTTGCCGTTGTCGACCTCAAAACTCGAAAAATTCCGGCCGCGGTTCAGGCCTAAATTTTTAATCTCCAGATAATTTTCGTTAACACCCATCGCAGTAATGTTGGGATTGGTCTTGTTGGAAAGGTGCTTCAACTCTGCAATCTGGGTAAGGCTAGCGGACAAACTTACTGTAGAAGTGACGCGGTACTGATCGATAAACCGGAGCAACTCATTCAATTTAACCGGCGGGTAACTTTTTTCGGTGATCCCTTGTGAACTCCGGCCGCGATTCCTTACCGAGCGGATATCAAACGTGTTGGAGCCCAAGGCCGACAATCCTTCGCTTACCGACTTTTGTGCGGCATCAATGGCCGTAGAAACGCTGATCAGCGCCGTAATTCCAATGGTGACGATCAATGCCGTGATAACCGACCTCAAGAGATTGACTCTTACAGACCGAAGGCCCTCCAGGATATTCTCTATTAAATTCATTTTGCCCGATCAAATGGTAAACAATATTAGTATCCTTATACGTTGATTAAAAGGCCGGGATGTTACAGCTCATGGCCAATTTTTTGGGGTTGGTCAGCAAAAAATGAGTATATTCCACAAAATTGCGTGATAATAACTTTCCAGCCGGTAAATTTATAACCTAATCAGTGCAAGAGCATGAAGAGCACGGCTATTTTGACTTTCT
>DASUTP010000656.1:0-8841 GCA_036374515.1 Chryseolinea sp.
GTTCATTAACGCACGGTATAACCGGATTAACCACACCACAAGTCCTGGAGGCTCGACGGCTTCATGGCCGCAATGAAGTTGTCAGGAAAAAGAATCGATTTCTTGCTACAGTGAAAAGCTTTTTCCGAGATCCAATGATCATACTGTTACTGGTAGCAGCGTTCTTATACCTTATCAGCGGCGAGGTCAGCAATGCTATCTTTATGATTTTCGCTATCGTCCTGGTGACAAGTATATCATTCTACCAGGAGTCCAGGAGCCGGAATGCATTGGCAGCTTTGAAATCATTGACACAGCCTACCTGTCAGGTAATCCGCGACGGTGCAACCGTAGAAATCAAACGGGAAGAAATTGTTGTGGGAGATTTTATGATTGTGGACGAAGGTTCTTCCGTTCCGGCAGACGGTATAGTTGCTCACGCAAATGATTTTTCAGTTAATGAATCAATACTTACCGGTGAATCGATGCCGGTGAGTAAAACAAAAGGGGAGAATAAAGAAGTATTTCAAGGGACGACTGTAACCGGAGGTCTTGCCATATGTGAAGTGACAGCTATTGGTGCTATGACCGCTCTTGGCAAAATTGGAAAAAGTCTTGAGGCTATAGAAGAAGTACCTACACCATTACAAAAACAGATCAGCAATTTTGTGAAGAAGATGGCCCTGGCTGGGGCAATTATTTTTATCATCGTATGGGGAATTAATTTTTTCACATCGGGTGCTATACTCGCCAGTTTGCTAAAAGCCCTGACTTTAGCGATGAGTATCCTACCGGAAGAAATCCCTGTAGCTTTCACCACCTTTATGGCATTAGGCTCGTGGCGACTCATGAAGCTGGGCATCATTGTCAAACGAATAAACGCGGTAGAGACGCTGGGAAGTGCAAGTGTACTATGTACGGACAAAACAGGAACAATTACTGAGAATAGAATGACCCTGGCTAAAATATTTACGTGGCCGGGACAAAGGTTAATCAGTTTAGAAGAGGCGACCGATGACGAAAGGGAATTGATCACCGCCGGGATGTGGGCGAGCGAACCCATTCCATTTGATCCCATGGAAATCGCGCTGCACAGTGCATACGCAACCTTCATCAAAGTTGATGAGCGTAAGAATTATCATATGGTACATGAATATCCTTTGGGCGGGCGACCACCCATGATGACACATATTTTTGAAAATACATCGGGTCGCCGGCTCGTCGCAGCCAAAGGCGCACCTGAAGCTATGATTCGTGCAAGCGAGCTTTCGGCAAAAGAACAGAACATCATTTCGGCCAGCTTTCAAGCTCTAGCGACGGCAGGTTTTCGCGTGTTGGGTGTAGGGATAACTGAAGTTTTAGGGAACAATTTTCCGGCGAGTCAACAAGAACTAAAATTCAGGTTTATGGGTCTCGTTGCATTTTATGATCCTCCCAAGCAAAATATTAGCACCGTCTTCGAGTCCTTTTATAAGGCAGGAATTGCCGTCAAAATTATCACCGGAGACAATTCGGCTACGACAGCGACTATTGCAAAACAAATCAACTTTAGAGGATCCGAAAAAATGATGGATGGAGAAGACCTGTTGAAATTGAGTGACGCAGCATTGAAAGCCGCAGTAATGGAGGTTAATATATTCACGCGAATGTTTCCGGATGCCAAATTGAAGATCTTAAATGCGCTGAAAGCAAACGATCAAATTGTGGCAATGACCGGGGATGGTGTGAACGATGGACCCGCATTGAAGGCGGCACACATTGGTATAGCCATGGGCAAGAAGGGCACGGAAATGGCAAAGGAAGTTTCCTCCTTAATATTAACTGACGACGATCTTGGCAAGCTGGTCGATGCGGTGGCCGCGGGAAGAAGAATATATTCCAACTTAAAGAAGGCCATTCAGTACATTATCTCCATTCACATTCCCATTATTTTAACGGTGTTTATTCCCCTGGTCCTGGGATGGAGGTATCCAAATATTTTCTCTCCCATACATGTTATCTTTCTTGAATTAATCATGGGACCCACCTGTTCCATTATTTACGAAAATGAGCCGATTGAAAAAAATACAATGGTGCAAAAGCCTAGGCCTTTTACCACGACATTTTTCAATATGCGTGAGTTGAGCACAAGTATTGTCCAGGGCCTGGCAATTACCTTGGGAACATTGTTGGTCTACCGCTTTGCTACGTCCCACCTATACAACGAGGATGTTACACGAACTATGGTATTTATTACACTAATCGCGGCAAATGTCCTGCTTACTTTGGTAAACAGATCATTCTATTTTTCCATTTTTAGCACGCTGAGATATCGCAATGGCCTTGTGCCACTGATCATTTTAATAACAATTGCCGTAACAACATTGATATTGGCCATCCCTGCATTTACTCAATTTTTCAGATTTGAAATGTTAACGTGGCACCAGCTTGTGTTCAGTATTACAGTCGGCTCGCTAAGCGTCATCTGGTTTGAGATTGTAAAAGCCTGCAAAAGAAGGATGTAGTTTAACAAACCGGACGTATAATTTGATTGATGGGGAAAAGACAAAGATCTTAAAATCCTGGCGAGTATGCTACCACGGCTGCCCGTAGTTCGCCTTTAGATCCTTCTCTTTCCACGTTAACAATTGTTGCTTGAGAGCCTCTACACTTTTAAGAATGGCCTCCTCAAAAGAATTACCTTGCTTACTTGCAAAAAGATCGTTACCTGGAATTGCTAACTTGATTTCACAAGTTTTATCATCACCGGCGGCAGACTTGGGGGCTTTTAGAATTACCTGCGCATCCACAACCTGTCCACTGTATTGACTGAGCTTGCTGATCTTATCCTCAGCAAAGTCAATAAGCCTATCGTTCGCGCGAAATGACAATGATTGAATATATATTTTCATACTGATCATAATTGTTGTGTTGTTATGGATCGATCATTTTATATGGAACAAAAATTTCGGGAATTGGCCTTTGTCCTTCCTTTTGCTTCATTGCCTCCTGAATTCTTTCACTCATTGAAGTCTCGGCAGAAAGACCATCTTCAGAAGGTACACAGTAAATTATTTTATCGATACCTGCGACATAGAGTAGAGATAGGCACATCGGACAAAGCTCAGTGGTTGAGTAAAGCGTGCATCCCCTCAGGGATGTCTTTTCAATATTTCGACAAGCTTCGCGTACGGCTGTGACAGCGGCATGTGCGGAAGGATCCGTAAGATGCGTTGATCTATCTGATCCTTCTCCTATTATTTTTCCCTCCTTTACGATGACAGTTGCCGGTTCAGCATCTCCATTCTTTTCGGTACTTGACCTATGCATCTCTAATGCTCTGCCCACGAATGAATGGTGCTCATCTGCTATTTCGTTGTTTACGCTAACGAAAGGCTTTTTATTTAATCGCAGTTCCTCAACATTTTTTTCTGCCGTGTAAGTGGCCCAGTTTGCAAAGAGTAGCGCTGACAGCAATATGGAAAATCGTATTATGTCCATCATGAGTAGTATTTACCTAGTGCCTCGGGTTGATATGTAATTTTTAAAATTTCAAATTGTCGGTTGCCGTCAGGCGACTTCCATGAAACAGCATCACCGGCCTGCTGGCCCAGCAAGGCGATTCCAAACTCTGAAAATACAGAAACTGCGTTCTTCCTGTCGGCAGAATGATTCGGGTACGCTACCGTCACTTCCGTCACCGTTCCGCTTGCAATGTCTCTTATCAGAACTCTTGAGTCCATAGTGACCACACTACTCGAAATGTTTTCCGGCGGCAACATTTTTGCTTTCATCAGGGCGTCATATAATTGTTCCTGGATTTCAGGCACCTTCGACCTTAGCGATTCAAAATTTATAAGACCAATAAGGCGCCGATAATCATTAACTGTAACTAGCATTTGTTTCATATCACAAACCATTTGTCAGAAAGGTGTATTGCAGTATCCATGCCACAATAAAGTACACCATAAGAGTCATGGGCAGGAATGAAAAGAGGCGGGGTGGATCAAAATTACCCACTGGATACATTATACCCAATCCAAACGTGTGTTGAGAAAAAAGCCGACCTGCGTTATGTTGTTGAAAGACGGCTTTCCGCATTGAGGAGATTTGGTCGGCAGCCGCGTCGCCTGGCATTCATAGGCTGACAACGGCCTTCTTGAATCAATTAAGACAAGAGGTTCTCCGGGATTAAGCCGATTTTACCTGGGCCGTCTCGCATTTCCCATCTACATCCCTCACCAGAGTAAATTACTAGTCAAGTTTATAGACCTTTAATTTTTCGCGAAGCGTTTTTCGGTCGATGCCGAGAACGCTGGCAGCCCTTGAAAGATTATTATTTTGAACGTTCACGACACTTAAGATATACTCTTGTTCCACTTCCGCCAACGATCGGTCAAGCCCTTTTTCCCGCAGGGCGGAGTATCTAAATGAATCAGGAAGATCTGTGACATCTATACTGTTGTCGTCGGTCAGTATCATAAGCCTGTGAATAAGATTCTGTAACTCTCGAACATTGCCAGGCCAGCCATAGGCTTTTAACGCCTTCATGGCTTTAGCGGTAACGCGTATACCAGTTCTATTTAGCTCTTGCGAATATTTTGAAATAAAAAAGTCAATTAACAACTCGATATCATTACCCCTGGATCGCAGTGGCGGAAGCTCAATGTAAATAACGTTAAGCCTGTAGTAAAGATCTTCCCGGAAAGATCCCTTTTTTACCAGTTGCATCAGGTCGACGTTGGTTGCGGCAATTATTCTCAAGTTTACTTTTTGCGGTTTCTTAGAGCCAATCATGTAAAATTCTTTCTCTTGCAATACTCGCAACAGTTTCGCCTGCATTGCGAGACTTGTATTACTGATTTCATCCAAAAAAATAGTCCCGCCATCTGCTGTCTGAAAAAACCCGGAACGGGTTTCCGATGCACCGGTAAATGACCCTTTCATATAACCAAACAATTCGCTCTCCAGGAGTGAATCGGGAATGCCCCCGCAGTTAACGGGGACAAACGGGGCCTTCGAACCACCGCCGCCGTAATGCACGGCACGCGCGACAAGTTCCTTACCAGTGCCGCTTTCGCCTGCTATTAAAACCGCTGCGTTTGTTGATCTCAATTTAGCAATGGTCTTAAACACATTTTGCATCCCTTCCGATTCTCCGATGATCCCATAGTTGTGTGTTAACTTCGAGACCTCTCTTTTTTTAGATGATTTTCTTTTTGAAAGAACTCGTTCGATTGCTTTGAATAGTTCTTCATCAGTGAATGGCTTAACCACGTATTCCTCGGCACCTATTTTAATCGACTCTACGGCCCCCTGAATCGAGGGAAAACCTGTTATGACCAATACGCCAATTCCTTTATAGTTTTCCGTTACATGACGGATAAGGTGCAGACCACTTTGATCAGGCATTTTCAAATCGGTAATAACTAAATCGATCACAATGGAGTCCAGTATGCCAATGGCACCTTGCACATGGTTGGCCGTATACACCTTGTATCCGGCTCCGTCAAGGTTTCGCCTTATCAACTCCACCGTTTCAAGAGAATCGTCGACAACGAGGACGGTATATTCAAAAGGTTTTCGTTTCATATCTTTTTTGATTTCCGGAATCTCCCGGTCGGTATCAATACTTCAAACCTTGATCCTTTTCCAGGCGAGGTGGTTACACTGATTTTACCATGATGCGCCGTAATAATTCCCTGCACGACCGACAGACCAAGTCCAGTGCCTTGACCGAGGGGCTTAGTTGTATAGAAAGGCTCAAAGATTTTTTCTCTTACCTCATTCGTCATGCCCGATCCGGTGTCCTTTACAGATAAGCTGACGAATCCCTTCCTATAGTTAGTGGTGATCACCATATTTCCTCCCCCTGGCATTGCATGGATTGCGTTCGTAAGAAGATTTACTAACACCTGACTCATCTGAACCGCATCCGCATCAACCGGGGGTAAGTTTGGATGA
Organism: Chryseolinea sp.; assembly: GCA_036374515.1. Taxonomy (GTDB): domain Bacteria; phylum Bacteroidota; class Bacteroidia; order Cytophagales; family Cyclobacteriaceae; genus Chryseolinea. The sequence continues at coordinate 5,923 of DASUTP010000656.1, forward strand.
AGCTTTGTCTGTATTTTAACTGATCCACTATAATATTTGGAATCCATAAAATATAAAATATTAGAGACAGTTTCATTAAGATTGACCTTAGTGATCTGCTGAGGCATTTGCCGGGAAAAAATCATCAGCTTTTTTATGATTTCGCGCGTGTAGAGTGAGGCTTTTAAAATCCTTTCAATATCCTTCTCCTGCTGATCGCTTAAGGAACCACCTTTCTTGATAAGTTGGGCAAATCCGAGAATACGTCCCAAGGGTTCGTTTAATTCATGAGCGATGCCTGCGGTGAGCTCACCTACAAAAGCCATTCTTTCTACATGTTGCAACTGCATTTGCAACTTTTTCTTATCATCTTCAATGGATGCCCGCTTAATATATAGTGATAATGCGCTGGCAACTACCTTTAGTAATTTCCTTTCCTCAGGTAAGAAGGTACGTTTTGCAGCCGGGTTTGAAGCAAGTCTGTACCCCATCCTAATTGTTCCATACTTTTTCTTCCCGATTCCCAGGGTACAGGAAATAAAAGACACGCTTTTCGCAAAATGCGGTGTCTCGTACGCCTTTTTATTCACATTGATGCTTACCTCCGACAATGCAGGGTATTGCATTCCCTGCGGCAATATTGCCAAGGTTTTTAAAAAAATTGCATGCAGGTCGTTATTCTCCTCCCAAACAATACTGGACAACTCGTAAAGACATCTTAATTCTCTGACACGTTCCCGTAGTTTTAGCTCTATTGATTTTTTTTCCATACAGCCCATAAAGTTATAAAGTATATTTATGAATAATGCTACTTGTATCAGCAATCTTCCTGAACCATCTATATCCCTTCAAAAATCAGGCGGGTAGAAACTCCCCACTGGGTAATTTATACCGGTACGAGCTAAGTCAGATCAAGGTTGCCTGGGAGATAAGATCGTTTATTCTGGCACAGATACTGCAAGGGTAGCTGGTAAAAAGATTTTTCAATTATGAATAAGAGAATGTTTGTAACAATTAATGACTATCAAAGAATTATCGGAATGATTGAACTTGCAGCAATGCGAACTAAAGTCCCGGAAGCAGTTGACCACTTGTTGACAAACCTCAAAGGGGCGCGCATGCTCCCACAAGAAAATATATCCGTCGATATTATCACTATGAATTCAAGTGCCCTTTTAACAGACTTATCCAGTGGAAAAGAAATTGAAATTACGGTCACGTATCCCCTGGACGCAGATAACCTGTCAAAAAAAGTTTCAGTCTTTTCACCTATCGGTACGGCCCTGTTTGGTTCCAGGGTTGGGGATGTCGTATCCTGGAAAGTACCTTCCGGAACAGGAAAGTTTAGAATAGAAAAAGTTACCTACCAACCGGAAGCAGTAGGCCATTACCACTTATAATGCCTGCACAGGGTCGAATTTAACTTCACAAAAGAAGGATACAATTTCACTTTTGGTCTCGGATCCCAATGTCTTATATTTTTTGGCATTGGGACCGTGACGCTTCGTCGAGTCATCTCGCTCCACTAAAAATGTATTTCTTATACCCAACTACATGTTAGAATACTGCAAAACAATCCTTCAAAAGATAAGCTTCAGCAAACCGCTCTTTAAGAAAGAATATAAAAAAACGTTCAAGTACCTAAATGAAGGCGAGCGCATGGAACTTCGAAAATGGCTTAAAGCGAACGTTGTAAGAGTGTCACAGGAGCAACCCAAGCCTGAGCGCCCCGGTGTAAACAGCATTTTGATAAATTAAAACAGCACGTGATCGCCTAGTTATTTTCCATACGGGCTCAATAAGATCACGCAGTTGCTTTTCATCATCGTTCGTGGAGCTTGCGCAACATCATTGTTACAAAAGAGTCGAAAACCAGTTTTTGACAACCCGCGTCACATTTATTCCCAGCATCCATTCGGGTGTAGTGCTCTCATGCTTTTTTCCAAAATAGTTTATTTCCACTGAAAAGGTCCAGATGCTTGAGCCGAATTTGGACGTCTTGCCAATATCGACCACCCAGGGAATGCTCCATTCCTTACTTATCCAGTCATAGGCAATGTTGGGATCTGACGCAATGCTCCATCCGTTTCCCGGCAGCCATGCGGTAAGCGGTTGAATAACCGTTCTGTTATATAAACCATCACCAGCTATCTTCCATTCATGATTGGGAAATATTCCGACTACACCCCACTCAGGATTTATACTGATGAGGACTTCGGGACCTACACTGAAGCAATCATTACCAAGTTCCTCGACCGTGGCGGTGGGGAGTGTTGCTGCTATTCCAAAGGCGAATAATATGCCGGCCTTATTCCTTTTGCCATAAGCAAGATCGAAGGTGATGTCCGCCAGCCCTGATCTGTTTACAGTCTTCTGAGACAATGGTTCCAGCAATGGGTATTGAAAATATACAGGGATATTCGGTCGGAAACGAATGATGCCTCCGTTGCTAAATGGGAACGGCAAGCTTGATTCAAACGCTGCCGAATAACCCGTAATGTGAGAGCCATCAGTTGGATTACCCTCGAATGACCACCTCTTGAATTGCAATGTCACCCGCCCCAAAGGCGAGTTAGGGTTTACCAGTTCCGTAGCGGCTTGTTCGGCAGTCAGCGCTTTAGCATTTATTGAATCCGGATTGACTTGTGCAGTTGAGTTAGTAACCACTGCGAACGCCGCTAACAGTATCCGGTAAAAAGGAAAACACCCTACAATGCTTGAGGGGAAACTGGTGGATATATGTGCTCCAATAATATCCAAGTCTAATTTATTATTTACTTTTTCGCTGTAATGAATGTAGCGATTTCCAAATTATAGTCGTGATAATTCAATAGTTTATAACTTAACGACAACAATATAGGGCGGCGTAAATGTAAATATGATGTTCGACGGTCAACCTATGAAAACTCAAACAACATTATCAGAACCTTATTATAGGTC
>DASUTP010000657.1:0-16553 GCA_036374515.1 Chryseolinea sp.
CATTTGGATTGTTCCAGCCCAACGCCTTAACTGCCTGCTCGTTAACGATGAATGCCTGCAAATGGTCAGTTCCATAATCTTTTGAGAAATTTCGCCCCGCTAGCAGTTCCATTTTGTATGTTTCCAGAAAGTCATAGTCGACGGCGGTAACAGCAACGAACACATTATCACCGGGTTTGATTTTTTCTGTTTGAACCAACGCATTAACGGCGCCCGCTCCCGGCAAAGCAGAGGAAACCGAAACCGCCTCAATCTGAGATCTTTTTATCACTTCAGTTTCGAAGGTATTCATGCGCGCACGCAACGGTCCGTCTACCCCGCCACCAAGAATAGAATTTGGGGTATCGCTAAATAGCGGGATAGTAAGCATGTGATCCCGTTGAAATCCCAGAGGCTTAACCTTTACAAAGTTCATCTGTTGATAAAAAACAATGCCCATAACAACGAGCGCCATTGACACCGTAAACTGGAATACCATTAAGGTCTTGCGCAGCAAAAAGCCCTCAGTATGCCTGTGGCCCAGGATGCCTTTCAGCACTACGGCAGGCTGAAATCGTGTTGCGTAAAAGGAAGGATATAATCCCGCAAGGAACGCCGTGACTACAAATAAGATGTACAGCCCGATCAGCAAGTTTGCAGAGAAGAGATCTGCAACTGTAAAATGTTTATTTGTTATTTGATTTATTAAGGATAAGGCGGCGATCAGCAGCCCAAAGGCGATGATAAACGACAGGAATACCAACGCGCTGCTCTCGCAGAGAAACTGTGTTATCAGGGACTTTTTCTGCGCTCCCAAAACCTTGCGAACGCCGATCTCTTTTGCCCTTTTTAACGAATGCGCATTCGACAGGTTCACAAAGTTTATGCAGGCAAGCAGCAGAATGAGCAAGCCGATCGACGACAAAATATAAACGTCCTGCATGTTGTTTGCCTGTTCGGTGAACGAAAAATTAGAATGAAGATGTATGTCGTGTAAAGACTGCAACGTATAGGTTACTCCTTTAACAACCCTTTCGTCGGCCAATCGATTCTTTAAGGCGTTCAGTTCAACTTCGACCGCGGAAGGGCGGCGGCCTTGTTTCAGCAGGACGTACGTTAGCAACGGATTATACAACCAGTCGGTCCGAAGGTATTGCGCGGTCTCAGGCGTCTCTTCAGTATAATAATGTTCAAAGTGCGCCAGCATTTTGATGGCCAGGTGCGATTGGTGCGGATAGTTTTCGATTACACCGGAGATGGTAAGGGATCGTTCACCCTCGAACAAAATGTCGCGGCCCATGGCCGCTTCAGGGGATCCAAAATACTTTTCAGCAATTTCGCGGTTGATCACCAGCCCTGCGGGATCCTTCAAAGCCAATTCCGGATCACCCATAATAAATTCAAAAGAAAAGATTTTAAAAACTGACGGGTCGGTGAGAAAAAAATTCTCTTCCCGGAATTTATCCTCTGACAAAGACCCCGTCTTCGTATCGATCAGCTGGATTGAGGCCTGTCGCCCGAAAAGCCTTGCGACCGCCTCCAGCCCTTCAATATTTGCAACAGCGTTTTCTGCCAGGGGAGCGCTCGTAGTAAAATAACTATCCTCGTTTCCATCGAAATGCGTTAACGTATTGATCCGATAGATCGACCCGCCATTCTCGTGAAACCTGTCATATTTTAGCTCGTCAGTAACATAAACAAAGATCGCCACAACGGCGAATATGCCCAGAGACAGTCCTGAAACGTTGATGATGGTGTATAGCTTGAACCTAAGAAGATTCCGGAGCCACAATTGTATCCAGTTTGCGATCATAGTTTTTTTAGGAAAGAAAGATGCAAAAAAAAGAATCCTGGTAGTTCACCCCAGTCGCGTGATATAGTTGACAGCCGCTGCTATCTTTGTTGGACTATCATTTCATCATAATCACTAGCAACCGGTAGTCCAATATGATCTTCCTCAAACAGCTCATCGCCTTTGACAAGTCTTCGAATATAGCCCTGTATTTGCAGATTACGAACAGCATCATTCACAACATCCGCATGGGCAGAATTCGAAAAGGTTTAAAGTTTCCTGGCTCCCGCCAGCTCGCGGAAATGTTGAAGGTCCATCGCAAAACAATCCTTGCGGCTTTTGATGAGCTTTTGGCACAGGGCTGGATCGAAACGATACCGCGAAAGGGAACATTCGTTGTTAAAGACCTTCCTGAGATCAAGCCTAAAAAGATTAAAGCAGCCGAAAGCACTGAAAGCTATAGAACAAAAGCAGGCTTCAGCTTTCAACACAAGGAACTTATCTCGTTCCCGGAAAAGACATTTCAAGCTTCGCCTTTAATAATAGACGATGGTTTTCCCGACGTACGCCTCGCCCCCAACGACCTCTTCTTTCGGGAAATCAGAAGATTGGGAATGCAGTCGGCATTTAAAAAATATTTTCACTATGGCAACCCCAAAGGTCCCGATTACCTTCTGCAAACACTTGCTTCAGTCTTGAGTGATACCCGTGGTCTTCCCATCACCACCGACAATATTATGATCACAAAGGGCGCGCAAATGTCGATGTATCTTGCGGCAAAACTTCTGCTACAGCCTGGCAGCAACGTAGTGGTTGGTGAACCTGGCTATTTCGCCGCTACCATTACGTTCCAGCATGCTGGAGCAAACATCCACCGCGTTCCTGTCGACGCGTTGGGAATTGATGTTGATGCGATCGAAACCCTTGCCAGGAAAAAAAAGATAGCTCTGGTCTATGTAATTCCACACCATCATCAGCCCACGACGGTAACGCTCTCCCCTGAACGAAGAATCCGACTGCTGGAACTTGCCGCCGCCAACCGGTTTGCAATTATCGAAGACGATTATGACTACGATTTCCATTATGCGAGTTCGCCTTTGCTGCCGATGGCAAGTCTCGATCACCACGGCAATGTCATTTATATTGGAACACTCACTAAAACTCTTGCGCCGGCTATCCGCACTGGTTTTATGGTTGCCCCGGAAAACTTCATCAATGCTGCTGCATACCAGCGGCGTTGGGTCGACCGCCAGGGTGATAACCTCACCGAAGTAGCGCTCGCTGAGCTATACCGCAACGGTACGATGGCCAGCCATATCAGGAAAGTTGTGAAAATTTATCACGAACGACGCGATCACTTCTGCGCCATGCTGAAACAGAAACTCGGCGATCGCATTTCGTTTGATATTCCCGGTGGCGGTATGTCTGTGTGGGCAACATTCCACCATGCCGACATTAAGCAGGTGGCAGCTAAAGCAGAAAAAAAAGGACTGCTGGTCAGCGACGGCAGGTTGTATAATCTAAATAAAGATTATAACGCCACCAGGCTTGGATTCGCCTCGCTGAACTTGAAGGAACAGGAGAAAGCCATCGATATCCTGGCAAAGTGCGTATAACGTATGCGCGCTAAAACGTTACACCTTTTGCGGGGACAAAGTCAAGCACAATTGAGTTCATGCAATATCGCTTCCCGGTAGGTTCGGGGCCATCATCGAACACATGCCCAAGATGCGAGCCACAGCGACCACACAAAACTTCGATGCGCTCCATGTTATGAGAGTGATCGTCCTTATACACAACGCTACCTTTTCTATGCGTCTTGAAAAAACTTGGCCATCCGCAATCGCTGGCAAACTTTGCATCTGATTTGAAAAGATTATTTCCGCACACGGCGCAATAGTAGGTTCCAATACCGGTAGCATTCCAATATTTTCCCGTGAATGCACGTTCCGTCCCTTTTTCCCGTGCGATATGATACACGTCGGGCGAAAGGATCTTTTTCCAGGTCTCGTCCTTCACATTCAGAACAGTTGTATCAGTCCTCGAATAATACGGATTCTTAGGTTGTTGAAAGTCAGATCGTTCAAAATTCGTGGGGGCTTCTGCAGGAATCGCTATTCCAAACGAATCGCCCAGAAAAAAAAGGTGGAATAAAATGATAAATGCACTCATAGCGTTAAAGTATAGAATCAACGAATTTTAAATAACAATAGTTTAATTCCCATTTTTAACTTACGAATTTTGCACGCATACGGATTTCAATTTGTCCTGATGCCGACAATCGGTCATTATTCATCCAGGGCGTCAGGTATCAACGGCAGTGAATAGAGTTTTTTCCCTGTCGCATTCACCATAGCATTTCTGATTGCAGGCGCAATTCCCAGGATGGGCGTCTCTCCTGCTCCAACCGGTGGAATGTCTTTTCGATCCAGCATAACGACATCAAGGGCGGGGGTATCGCCAAAACGAGGAACGCGGTATTTTGAAACGGAGCCATTTAGAATCTTCCCATCTTTAAAATCAATTCGTTCAAACAATGCGCCACCCAAACCCTGGATGACCGCGCCCTGGATCTGATTCTTCAGGTGTTCGGGATTAATGATTGCGCCACATTCAAACGCAACTACTACGCGCACAATTTTCGTTAGCTGACCAGCGGCATCTGCAGCGATTTCGGCGCAGGTGGCCACATAGCTTCCTTTCTCATCTCCGCATGCAATTCCGATGCCGTGGTTTGCTGGCGGCCTCTTATTCCACTCAAATTTTAGAGCGGCCGCGTTAAGAACATCCTTCATCCTCTGCTCCTGCAAATTTTGCAACCGGAATTCAAGCGGGTCAATGTTCAGCTCAACGGCAAGGTCATTCATAATGGATTCTCTGGCAAAAACATTTGCCGTTGCCGCAAGCCCGCGGTACGATCCCTGACGCAACGGGGACTCCATACGGTGGAATTGAATTTTCTTACTTCCTACTTTGTACGGTGTCTCGATTCCTGAGCCGCCTGAATTGAAGTTGTGAAATTCCCAAGAGGTAAGCATACCATTTTTATCGGCGGCTGCCTTTACGTCGATGACGCCTGCGGGACGGAAGTAAGCCCAGGTAAATTCCTCTTCGCGTGTCCAGACTATTTTCACCGGCTTTCCTGCACCTTTGGCAAGCCGCGCTGCCTCGATACCGGCCTCGCCCGTGTGTTTTCCTCCATATCCGGAACCAGTATCGGGTTGGATCACACGAATATTTTCTTTTGGTAGGCCAAAGGTTTCAGCCAAATCTTCCTGCACGCCAAATGGGCGTTGCGTCCCCGTCCAAACCGTGAGTTTATTTCCCGTCCATTGAGCGACACCGGCGCGTGGTTCCAAAGGAACGTGAGCGATGTAATCTATCGTAAAACTTTTCTCAATCTTAACGGCTCCGGAGGCAAATGCTTTCACCACATCACCCGCGCTACCTTCATCATTTCCATTTTTCTCAGCGTGCTTGCGTATGTAGTCAAAAATCTCGCTCCGTGAGGGCTGAGGTGTAAACTTCCAGTCCGCCTTGATGGTTTTCAGCGCCTTTTCGGCGCTGCTCACATGTGGAGCGACAACCCCCACAAAGTCGCCATCTTTTACAACGGTAATACCAGGCATTTTTTCAGCGGCACCAGTGTCCGCAGATACAAGGGTCGCACCGTAGGCAGGGGCGCGCAGTACTCTTCCGTAAAGCATTCCCGGCAAATGCATATCGGACACATATTTATGTTGACCGGTAACAAACGATTCGCCCCGCACTTTTTTAACAGATGTCCCGGCAATCCTCCATTCATTCACGGGGGTCGTCTTAACATTCTCATCAACTGGTTTCAATAATTTCTGGCCTTTGCTGAGATCTCCAATCGATACCGATTTTTTGGTCGCCCGATCCTTCACAATGCCGTCTTCAAGATAGAGATTGGCGCGGTCAGCCTTCCAATTTGCCGCAGCCATACCGATGAAAAGTTCGCGCGCGGATGCAGCAGCCTTTCTCAGCTGTGGCCCCATGTATGGAATCGACCGGCTGCCAAATGTGCCGCGGTCGTACGGCGTAAGCGCTGTGTCGCCCAGCACCATATCGATTTTATCCACGGGCACGTGAAGCTCTTCGGCTACAATCTGCGCAAGCGACGTGCGGATATTTTGTCCTACTTCCGCCTTGCCGGAATAAATGGTTACTCCACCTTTTTCTCCGACATGGATCCATGCTCCCACCTGATCTTCAGGGATACCGTCGATGTTTTTTCCGAATGCGTTTGAAAGCGAGAACACAATGGCGACCCCGCTCCCCAGCACCTCGAAAAATGACCGCCTGTTCATGGTGAACCGGTATCTTGGCTGTTCCATCAATTCGTATTGCTCAGGGGCAATGTCTCGTTTTCTTGGCTCTTTCATAATTATACTGTTGAAGCTTCACGAATAGCCTTGATAATTCTCGGATACGTTCCGCACCGGCAGATATTTCCCTGCATTCCTTTTATTATTTCCTCCTCGGAAGGGTTGGCATTCCTGCGCAGCAACGATGCTGCGGCCATGATCATGCCCGGGGCACAATATGCGCATTGAAACGCATCGGCCTCGATAAACGCGGTTTGAACAGGGTGCAGCTTGCCCTTTTCCGTCAACCCTTCGACAGTGGTGACTTTCTTACCCACAACGCTGCCGGCTTGCGTAATGCACGATCGAACGGCCTTGTCGTCCACCAGCACTGTGCAGGCGCCACAAGAGCCCTCCCCGCAACCATATTTACTTCCCGTAAGATCCAGGTATTCGCGCAACACCGTGAGAAGGCTTTCATCATTGGCTCCTTCGACGTTGTACTTTTTGTTATTTATGTAAAGCTCCATAGCGATAAATTTAGCTTCATTTTAACAATTGACCTGTACGCATTGTTCCATCTTCTTCCGGCGGTCACAACGGTATCACTACTCGAAATGAGATCATTCTCTGGAGGGTTTCGCCCCCGGCAGCCGACTTTTCAGAAAAGCAATTTGTCCCCTGTGATTGGCCTCGTGCTCACAGACATGAAACCACTTCCAATAGGTATTTAACGGCCGCTCCTTGGACCACTCCGGGTCAATTGCCAATAGCCAATTGTCGTCTTTCTTTTTAAACTCCGCCAGCGTCTTCTCCCGAACAGCGGTAATGGCATCGATGTAATACTGAGCTTCCTTACCTTTAATATTTTGCCGTCCTTCCTCACCCAATGACATAGCTGCCCCCCACGTCTTTTTCTCCTCCTCGTTGAAATCCTGGCGCCCTTCAAATGTATTAATTTGATAAAACTTCTCGGTTGCTCCCAGGTGCAAAACCAGCGAGCCTATCGTATTCGCGTTCGCATCATGCAGATGATCGAGTTCCTTCATGCTCATGGATTTGACCATATTTATTATCGTATACCGGTTATAGTTTAACATGGATACCAACGTTCCAATTTGTATTGAATAACCGTCCATTGGTCCTATAACAAAGACACTGGGATCGGCGGTGTAAAAATTGCCTGTATGAGCAGGACAGCCTGAGCCGGTTACACCAATCAGGCCAGCAGTGATGGCGGCGGAATTCCGGATAAAATTTCTCCTGCCTGTTAATTTGTCGAGGGTTGGCATTTTTATTTTTTTTGGTGAATGATCTAAATCGCAAACTAAGTTAGTCGATTAAGGTCAAAATCTCTCTTTGAGCGGTCGTTATCGAACTGTCTTTTTTCGGAAAAGGAAATCGGTCAGTTTGATAATCAATACCTTTGTGCTATGGTTGAAATAATCGAATATGATGAGCAATACGCAGAGGATTTTAAAAAAATAAACCTCGAATGGCTCGATAAACTAAATCTGACGGAAGAAGCGGATCTGATCATGCTCAATAACCCGCGGGAAGCGATCATACAACCCGGCGGAGCTGTTTTCTTGGCAAAGGCCGGCCACGAAATCATTGGTAGCGCAGCAATCATAAGCGCCCACGACAATATTTATGAGTTGGCCAAGATGACAGTGGTTCCCACCTGGCAAGGCCGCGGCATCAGTAAGCTGCTGTTGGAAAGATGCCTGGCAGTGGCACGCCGCAATTCCGCAAAAAAGATCGTGTTGTTTTCCCATCATAAACTGGACGCGGCCTTGCAGCTTTACGCCAAATATGGGTTCGTGCAAGTCGAGGTTACCGACAGTCCGTTTGCGACCGCTGATATCAAAATGGAGTTGAACCTGCCTACCGAAACGACAAGATAGACTATCTTCTGCCCAGGGGTGTTTTCACAACATCGCTCTTAGCATAGCCTATTCGTTGCGCTATCGAATACAACGAATCCCGCCCATTCGTTTGAACAGGACTCACATATACCGACCAAGCATCCGCCCATTTAAATTTGTATCCGATTGAGGCGCCGCCTGTCGCCGAAGATAACGTGACACCCGAACCATTGTGCGCCATCGTCGGGGCAGCTGTTTTTGGCGCTTCATCCTTTCCTCCCCACCAGCTCTTAAGCATTTGCGACTCCGGCTCATCGCTTAAATCGCCAACACCTGTTATCCATCCGTCATAAGCTCTACGAAGGCGCGCAACTTGTTTTGCGTACGCCGGATCGGAAGCAAGATCTTTAAACTGAAACGGATCTGCTGTACAATCATAAAGCTCCTCAGGTGGCTTGGTCGGGCGAAACCACAACATTTGCTGTTCATTTAATGATCCATTCGCTTTCATATCGAGTATGACTTTCATCATCGGTTGCTGAAGCCGGTATGCGATGTTTTGGTAGTAAGGCTTCTCGGGCATATAGTTGCGGAGGTATAAAAATTTTTCGTCGCGGATAGAACGGACCCTATCGTATTCCGAATCCATTCGGTCGCGCGCGGCAAAGACATATTTGCGCGGCGCCGCCTTTGCTGGTCCCAGGAACGCCTGGCCCTGCATTCTTTCGGGTATTTTGCAGCCCGTTAGAGAAAGCATGGTTGGGGCGAGATCTACTAAACTTATTAGCTGATCATTTACAACCCCATTCGCCGGACCGGTCGTGTTTGCCGTTTGCCAATGCTCACCAAACCTAATGATCAACGGGACCCTGATACCTCGATCGTAAATTTCGCGTTTAACGAACGGCAATCCGTCGCCGTGATCTGAAAAGAAAAAAACGATGGTATTGTTAGAGAGCCCGTCATCCTCTAATTGCTTCAGGATTTCCCCTGCCTGCTGATCCATCACCATAACGTTTGATAAATGTCGTGCCATATCCATTCTTACCTCAGGAACATCCGGATAATAAGGGGGCACCTGGACATCCTTGGGGTCGACCAACAATGGTTCGCCCGCGCGCGCCCATACCTGCGATTCGTGCGTCACCATTAGATTGAATACTGCAAAAAATGGCTGTTCCTTCTTTTTTCTGTTGCGCCAATGGGCGGTGTTGCTACTCTCGTCCCAAGCCGTAGGTGGCGCCTCAAACTGGTAATCTTCCTTGGAGTTGTTGCTGCAATAGTAGCCGTTAGCGCGAAGGTATTCGGGAAAACATTTTACATGTTCGGGCACGACCGCGGAATAACCTATGTAGTCTGGCGGATAGGCATCCTTGTTGGCAGAAATTTTTCCAGTGCGCATGTGTTGGGTGCCTATTGATTGCTGATACATTCCCGTGATAATAGCCGAACGGCTCGGTGCGCACACACCGGCCGTTGCAAAAGCGTTTGTGTATCGAATTCCTTCAGATGCGAGTTTATCAAGATAAGGTGTTTTAACCTGGGAGTCGCCATAGCTACCCAAATGCGGGCTCATATCCTCGCACGTTATCCATAAGATGTTAGGTTGTGCTTTTTTTGCCTGGCCTGAAACTTTCGTTATCCCGGCAATAATCAGGATCAATAGAAGATAATTTAACCGATGCATAGGTACCGAATTTCCGAATATCATCGCATACACACACTAATTTCAACATTAAAATTTTGTTCAGTTGCCATCGCTGTTGGCCCGGCACGTCACACACAGTTTATTACCCATATTTTCAAAACAATATAAAGCCGAAAAAAAAATTCTTGTTCTAAATTTCATTAAACCGAAGTTGGCCATTTTTAATTACGCCGGGAGATCGATATTATGCATTGTTTTAACAAGAATTTATGATCCGCCAGAAGTCCTGTGGTCTCCTAAAAATTATCCTATTTTTAATCATTATCGCCCTGGCAGGCTGTTCCGATAATTCTCCGCGCGTACTTGTCTTTACAAAGGCTGCTGGATGGAAACATTCGTCCATACCTTTCGGCATTGCCGCCATCCAAAAGCTTGGCGCTGAAAATGATTTTTTCGTCGACACGACCAAGGATGCTTCAATTTTCAAAGACGATAATCTCAAAAAATATCATGCGGTAATTTTCCTCAATACGACAGGCAATATCCTCAACGCCGAGCAGCAAGCAGCTTTCGAAAGATACATTCAGGCAGGAGGCGGATTTGTGGGCATCCATTCAGCAGCCGCGACCGAATACGAGTGGCCCTGGTACAACAAGCTTATGGGAGCTTTTTTTTCAAGCCACCCCATTCATCCGGGCACACGAAAGGGTGTCATTGATGTGACAAACAGGGACCATCCTTCGACAGCAAAATTGCCGGAACATTGGGAGCGCGAGGAGGAATGGTATAACTATCGGTCTTTCTCCCCGGGAATAAACGTGCTGGCGCAGCTCGATGAAAACAGCTATGAAGGCGGAACCAATGGGAGTTACCATCCTATTGCGTGGTATCATGAGTTTGATGGAGGCCGCTCCTTTTATACTGCTGTCGGTCACGAAGATTCAAGCTTTAACGATCCCCTTGTAGTCACTCATATTTTGGGTGGTATTCAATATGCCATGGGAGATGGTAAAAAGGATTACAGTAAAGCGCGGGCAGTTGCCATGCCCGAGGAAAACAGATTCGTAAAAACGGTATTGGTGAATGATCTCAATACACCCATGGAGCTGGCTGTTTCCGATGACGGACTTGTTTTTTATTCTGAACTCAGAACCGCGAACTTGTTTGTGTACAACACGGCAACCGGAAAAAATTCCGTAGCACATCGTTTTGATGTCTGTACACGCGGTGGTACGGGTCTCATTGGCGTGACGCTTGACCCGCAGTTTGACCAAAACCGAAATTTGTACGTGTACTATTCTCCTCCCACTGAAGGTGAGCCAATTATTTTTCATTTATCACGCTTTACTGTTAAAGCGGATAACACCCTTGACCTTGCTTCGGAAAAAATTCTATTAAAGATACCGGTTGAAGAAAATAGCGGTGCTCATCATGGGGGGTCGCTGGCATGGGACAAGGATGGCAACCTCTACCTTTCTACCGGTGACAGTTCCAGTCCTTTTCCCGCCAACGGCTATGCGCCGCTTGACGAGCGTCCCGGGAAAGAATTTTACGCCCTGGATGCCCAACGGGGAGCATCCAACACCAATGACCTTAAAGGCAAGGTCTTGAGGATTCACCCTGAGCCCGACGGTAGTTACACAATTCCCGCAGGAAATCTTTACGCTAAAGGAACGGAAAAAACATTACCCGAGATTTATACTATGGGTTGCAGGAACCCCTATCGCATCGCCGTCAATCCGAAAACGTCGGTCCTCTATTGGGGCGAGATCGGCCCTGACGCCGGAAAGGACAGCGTACAGGGCCCACGTGGCTACGATGAATTCAACCAGGCAAAAAAGCCGGGAAATTATGGATGGCCTTACTTTGTCGGCAACAACGAGGCGTATTATCACTGGAACTTTGCGACAAACACAGCAGGCCCGAAATTCAACCCCCAGGCACCAGAAAACAATTCACCTAACAACACAGGGCTTAAGAAACTATTGCCTGCTACCCCTGCGATGATCTACTATCCCTATGCGCCCTCAAAGGAATTTCCTGAACTCGGGCAAGGTGGCAGAAGCGCCATGGCCGGCGAGTTCTACATTTTTAACGAGGGCGTCAATTCGCCTAATAAATTTCCCGCCTATTACGATGGGGCACTGTTCGTCTTCGACTGGATGAGGAATTGGGTGCTGGCGCTTCGGTTCGATGAGGATGAGAACTACCTGCATAGCGAGCCTTTCATGTCTTCAACGGGCGATTTCCGTCGACCTATTGATCTTGCCTTTGGAAACGACGGCGTCATGTATATGCTTGAGTATGGATCGGTGTACGGCGCTGACAATACCGACGCCCGTCTTGTGAAGATAGAATATCACACAGGCAACCGCAGCCCTATAGCAAAGGCGGGAGTACCCGACCCTGCGGGCAATGAGTGGAATGCAAAGGTGTTTCTAACCAACGAGCAGGCCTACCCGCAATTTGAGGAAATTGCCGGTGAGGCGCCTTTAAAGGTTTCATTTACCGCCCGCAATTCGGAAGACCTGGACGATGATGATGCGCTTTCTTTCGAGTGGCTTCTGGATGAAAAAACAAAATCGTCGGAGGCAAATCCAACGCATACCTTTGAGAGACCAGGCATCTTTCCCGTTGTCTTAAAAGTAACAGACAAAAGTGGTGCAGCTGACCTGGATACATTACTGGTTAAGGTTGGCAATACGAGACCCCAATTGGCGATCACTACTTCCAACAATAAATCTTTTTACTGGGACAACACAACCTTCCGGTACGCAGTCAAGGTGACCGATAAAGAAGATGGCAGGATCGAGCCGGGCCGAGTCTCCGTCACTTTTGGCTACAACTCGGATTCCGGGGTGCCCACGCTGGCTGATGAAATAGCAAGGCCCAAGCTCCTTCAGACGCCAGAACCAATCCCGTCCGGGTATGCAAAAATTCTTTCCAGTGACTGTAAGGCCTGCCACACGATAGACAAAAAATCAGTAGGCCCAACGTATACGGAGATTTCGGAACGATACAAAAAGCAAGCAGACGCCACGGATGTCCTATCAAAAAAGATTATCGCAGGAGGCGGTGGCAACTGGGGAACCGAGCATGTGATGAGCGCACACCCACAACTTTCTCTGGACGAAGCCAAGGACATGGTGCGTTTTATTTTATCTGTAACGGATGTAAAAAATAAAAAGAACGTCTTGCCCGTTGAGGGGTCGGTGGCCTTAAATGCACATAAGAAAGATGAACGAACCGGCATCTACACGTTAACTGCCACATATACCGATCAAAATCCCAACGGGGCTGATGTTTTGACAGACAGCGAAATGGTCAGGCTTCGGAGCGCAAAGATGCGACCTATCGATGCTGATGCCCACGTGGGGATTGACCGGTGGGGTAATGCATTCGGTAGTGCCAAAAACAAGGCTTACATCCTTTTAAGGAACATTGACCTTACCGGAATCAAAAGCATCACCTACGATTACGGGTCAGAAAAGCGTGGTGGTAATTTTGTGGTTCGCACCGAATCATTGGCAGGTCCCGTTATCAGCCTTGCCGCATTTAAGCCGACGGGTGGCGAAGACAATCATGAAATGATCACGGCAAAATTTGATAAACCGGTGTCTGGCAGGCACCATGTATATATCGTATTCGAAAATGACGAAAAAACCATGGACGATCTCTGTAAGTTGTGGTCCTTTACATTCAATCAGTAAAAAAATTGGACATCAGGCATACACAACCTTTTAGAACCATGAGAACCACCGTTACCAAATTTTTGACACCGTTATTATTCGTTTTAATGTCATGTGGCGGCGACGATCCGTCCCAGGACAGTCCCGTTCCGGAGCCCGAGGACCAGCATTGCCTGTTGCAAAAACAAATAACACCTTCGCTAACTTCCACCGTAACGCGCGACGACGCGGGCTTGCCGACAATTATCAATTACGATTACAAAGTTGGAGCAACGGAGTTTAAGACCGCGGCGAACATGGAATACGATGCCAGTGGAAAACTGACGAAGATTCAAGGACAGGACTATTCCTTTACATTTGAATATGACTCAGAAGGCAAAATAACCGTCGAGAAATATCAAGCTACTTTTGATCCGCAAAAGATTTATACTTATCCATATGAGCGATCATTCCTTTATAACGATGAAGGGCAGCTTATCAGGATTACAACCAACGCCAACAATTACGAACGGTATGAATACGATGCCGAAGGAAACCTCAGCAAAAAGTTCCTTAAAACTACAACGCAGGCGGAATACCTCACAACCGAGTATATAACGTATGATGATAAGAAAAGCCCCTATCCTGAATTTCCTTTTCAAGTAAACATATACTTGGGAATGTCAGAGGTATCCGCACTCATAACTTCGCTTCGGCCCGTAGTTCCGGAGAACAACGTTCTGACCGTAAAATCTTATTCCCCGGACGGTACTTTTACGATGCAAAACACAACGTATACCTACAACGATTCAGGATATCCGACGTCCATTCAAGAGTTGAATCTGTCAAACATATTCGAATGTGATTGACTACTTACCCATCAATCGCACCCATGCTTAAACACTACTGGAGCACCGCTATTCGCAATCTGGCGCGAAACAAATTGTTCACCTGTATCAATAGCATCGGACTTTCTTTAAGCATTGCCATATTTCTTGCATTAAGCGGATATGTGGCCTATCAACTTAGTTTTGATAAGTTCTACGAAGGTGGTGACAGGATTTTTAGGATCAATTACTTTGAATATCAAGAGGGCCAGGCCGTCCTGGAAAGCGCGCGCACGCATGACCGGACCGCGCTCTTAGTGCATGAATACGTGGCCCAGATAGAAGCTGTCACGAGGGTTTACAACGAAAAGGCCTACGTCTTCAACGAAGACGTCCGGATTGTAGATCAGGACATGCTTTTCGTTGACAGCTCTTTCTTCAAGGTATTTCCCGTAAAGCTGGTCAGCGGTTCGAAAGACAATTCCCTTACCCCACCAAAGTCGGTAATGATTTCAAGATCACAATCGAAGGTATACTTTGGCGACAGTGATCCAATAGGGCAAACGTTGCTATTCAACGAACGTTTGCCCTTCATGGTCACAGGAGTTTTTGAGGATATTCCCGCCAATTCATCCCTTGATTTTGATTTTCTTTTGTCATGGTCGACAATACCGTTTTATGGATGGGGTTCAAAGGACGGGGATTTTACCAACGCTTCCGTATTCACGTTTGTACGCGTTAAAGAACACGTCACAGACATAGAAGCTATCAACGACCGGCTGACTGCGATGGCGAATGAGCATATAACAACGTTGAAAAAGCGGGGACACAAAGCCCGGCAGGAGCTGCGGGCATATGAAGATCTGCATTTGGCGCCAAGTCTTTCGGGTGAAATAAAGCCGACAGTAAACAGGACATTGCTGTTCACACTTGTCTCCCTGGCGATCTTTATTTTGGTGGCGGCCTGGATAAACTATATCAATCTTTCGTTAGCGCGTTCCCTCGAGCGCGCAGCTGAAATCGGAGTGCGAAAAGTTTTCGGCGCGAGCCGAATGATCATCAGCGGACAATTCCTGCTTGAAGCGTTTATGCTCGCCGTTGTAACTTTTGTCGCCGGAATGATTCTTTACGTGTTGTTCTCCGGTCCACTCTCGCACCTGCTTTTCGAAAATGTCCAATTTGCTTCTCCCGGTATCCTTCAATGGTCGACTTATTTTGTCGCCTTCGTAGTAATCACTACGCTGATAGCATTTTATCCGGCATACTTTATCTCAAACTATAAACCATCCCTTATTCTTAAAAACAAACTAGGTGCAGGCAAGGGCAGGGCAAATTTTTTGCATCAAGCACTGATGGTATTTCAATTATTTCTTGCAGTCGCCATCGTCGCTGTTACCCTCATCGCTGGGCGCCAGGTAGAATTTATGCGTGGATTTGACACGGGTTTTAATGCGAAGCATACGATCACATTGAGAGGGCCTGCTTCGACGAATTCGGATTCATTGCGGAAAACGCGGTTCATAACTTTCCGGGATGAAGTACTTCAGCATCCCGCATTTATTTCGGGAGCGTCAACGATGAATGTCCCGGGTGAAGAAATCCGGTATCACGACGAAGGTGTGCATGCCATCGGCGGAAATTCCGAAAAGAAGCAATCATTTTGGATAATGTGGGTTGATGAGGGATATCAGGATACGTTCGGCATGAGTTTGCTGGAAGGCAGAAATTTTAGGGCCAGTGACTCACGCGGGACCTGCATAATAAATGAGTCTGCCGCAAGAGCACTTGGCTATGAAAATCCGAGGGACGCGGTAAATAACACGCTTATCACCGGGCAACAAAAATCACTGACGATCATTGGTCTCTGGAAGGATTACCACCATCAGTCTGTTCGCAAGACCGTCGACCCTATCATCTTTACGCCTACACATCCTCACGAATACGGATACTATTCATTTCGAGTTCAACCAAACGCGACAAATTACCTTCCCCTGCTTCACCAAATCTGGAAAAAACACTATCCCAACGATGCGTTTACCCATCATTTTATGGACCGCTTTTTTGAATTACAATACATGGCGGACTTGTTATTCGAAAGGCTGTTGAGTTTGTTCAGCGTTATTTCTATGACGGTTGCCTGTCTGGGATTATTCGGAATGGCTACTCTTTCCATGGTAAAACGCACGAAGGAAATTGGCGTTCGCAAAGTTTTGGGTGCGAGCGTGTGGAATATCATAGCGATGTTATCGCAGAGTTATATCAGACTGATCATGGTGAGTTGTGCGTTTGCCTTTCCTATCGCATACTATTTTACGTACCAGTGGCTTCAGGGCTTTGCGTATAAAATTGAGATCGCTTGGTGGATGATTGTGCTTCCCGGGCTTATAGTACTTGGCGCAACCCTGCTGACCATTACCAGTCAGTCGCTCCGCGCAGCAATGAC
>DASUTP010000658.1:0-4807 GCA_036374515.1 Chryseolinea sp.
AGTACTTCAATCAGCAGGGGAAGAAAATGGGCCGATGTGTAAACGCTAATTTTGAAATCAACGGTTGTGAGGGATTTTGTGTAAAAAAACAGCAAGGGACCCATCAGTAACAAATAGGAATACGGTATCCAGAATACAGGCTTGTAAAGGTCCGCGAGGTTTGTATCGATCATCAGCGACCAGGAGAAGTGCAGCGCGCAAATCAGGATGAACAATCCAATGTATCGATTGGCCTGCCTGTTGCCCTGCCGGTAGCAGAAAAGCACGAAAGCAAGAATTACACTTTGAAGGATTCCCGATATTATTATGAAATTGATCGGGTGTAGATTGATGTTTATTTCAGGCGGCATTCATTTATCGTAACGAAACGAGTCGGGGTGGTGAGCATGAGCTGCGATGTACGCCCTGGCTCTGACATACCCATTTTATAAAGATTGCTGAATTTAATAATTCCAGCCAACTTGCCGGAAAGTTTGATCGCGTTGTAACATCCTGCCGCCAGAGTCGTCTTGAATTTGAATTTGACTTAATGAATCTTGAAGCTTTTCAAAACCGGGTTTTACCTGTCAAAAACAAGCTTTTTCGATTTGCCCTGAAGTTTCTGGGCAATGAAGAGGAGGCGAAGGATGTTGTGCAGGAAGTATTTATCCGTGTTTGGAATGGGCGTGAACAAATGGATGAGGTTCAGAATTGGGAGGCATGGTGCATGCGCATCACCAAAAATCTTTCTCTCGACCGCATTCGTTCCGTAACCCGCAGACAAACTCAGCCGATTGAAGAGGGCTACCATGTTTTCCACGAAAGCTTGTCGCCTCATGAGTCAACAGAAATAAGCGAAAGCATGAAACAAATCGATCAGTTTATTGCGGCCCTTCCTGAAAAACAACGTCAGGTGATACACCTTCGCGATGTGGAAGGATACAGCTACAATGAGATATGTGAGATTTTGGAACTTGACATGAACCAGGTGAAGGTAAATCTTTTCAGAGCACGGAATGCAGTACGCGAAAAATTCATAAAAATCAATGCGTATGGACTTTAAGAACATGGAAGACCTGCTGAAAAAATATTGGGACTGCGAGACGACGCTCGAAGAAGAAAAGCAGCTTCGCGAATACTTCGGCGCAAACAGTATTCCGGACCAATGGAAGGACACGGCGGCACTGTTCCGTTACTTTGAACAGACGAAAAAAAAATCGCTCAGCGACTTGGCTTTCGACGGCAAGGTCATGCATAAAATTCACGCTCCCAAGCAGACCAAAATAAGGAGATTGGTCTACAATACCATGCGAATTGCGGCCGGCCTGGCCGTTGTGCTGGCGGCAACTTGGTTCATCCGCAACGAAGTGCGGGAATCCACACCGCAGGCCGTTGTTGATACTTATGACGATCCAAAGCTTGCTTTTGAAGAAACAAAAAAAGCTCTGCTGATGATCTCCAAGAGTTTTGGAACCGCGGAAGAACAGGCGCGGAAAATAAATCTGTTCAACGAGGCGCAGGAGGAAATTCAGAGGGAAAAATGATATATCAAGCTCCCTTCACACTCACACCATCGAACGAGAAATGTCAAAAAAAATGATTTCAAAAAACATGAATATGAAAAAGTTAATTGTAGCGGGCGCATTACTACTTGTGATGAACGGGGCATTTGCTCAGGATGCCATTTCGAAATTTTTTAGTAAATACCAGACCGATCAGTCGTTTAGTTCGGTAACTGTTTCCAGTAAGATGTTCGGCCTTTTCACGAACATGGAGGCCGATACGCCGGAAGACAAGGAGATACTTGAAGCGATCAGTAAATTAAAAGGTTTAAAAATTTTAGCGAAAGAGGATACCAGAACAGCGAGGGAATTGTACAAAGAAGCGTTCTCTTTAATTCCTGTTAAGGAATATGAAGAACTTATGGCCGTCCGGACCGATGATAAAGACATGAAATTTCTTATCAAGGAGACAGGCGGGAAAGTTTCTGAACTTCTGATGATCGTTGGTGGGAATGAACAATTTATCGTCATGAGCTTATTTGGTGAAATTGATTTGAAGCAGATTGCGCGGATCGGAAAGAAGATGGATGTAAAAGGCCTGGAGCACCTTGAAAAAATGCACTATGACGAAAAAAAGAAGTGACATAATTGTGCCGGTTGTACCAAACAGCCGGCACGCTTTTTTCGTACAGGAAATTAACATCAATCCCTAACGTTGCAACAAATATGAAATACATTTTAATTGTTCTCTTAGCGATACTAACCATTTCTGTTCAGGGCCAAAGCAAGACCACCGAAAAGCTTCATAAGAAATATAACGAGTCGCTTGCGCTTTTTTTCTATAATAATACCCTGCGGATGATCAACCAGACCGACGATAAGGAGTTTGACGAGCTGATCAAGGACGTTGAAAAGATGAAATTCCTCATGATAAAAAAGGAAGGTTTTGGAAAGGATGACTATAACAAATTGATTTCCGATTACAAGTCGGAGTCATTCGAAGAAATGATGACCAGTCGTCACGAGGGAAAAAATTTCGACGTTTACATGAAAGAAGGTAGCTCGAAAGGAATGATCGTTGCAGTTAATGATTCCGAAAATTTATATGTGCTGGATATTGTTGGCAGCGTTCCGCTGAACAAGATCACGAAGTTTTTCAGCGAAATTGATGAGAGCACGGAAATCGGAAAGAGAATTCAGGATTTTGCAAAACATGATCATTAGCTTGTAATTACTCACTTACATAGTCGACATATAGTTGAGTAAATAAAATTCGGTGGAAACAGTTTTATCAGTTAAGAATCTCACAAAAAAGTTCCGTCGGCTGACCGCGGTTAATAATCTGAACCTCGAAGTAAAACGCGGGCAGGTCTTCGGAATGTTAGGCCCTAACGGCAGTGGCAAGACCACCACGCTGGGTATGCTAATGAGCGTCATCAATCCCACCTCTGGATCGTATAGCTGGTTTGGAGAAGATCCGACCAACCAGGTCAGAAAGAAGATCGGAGCTGTGCTAGAGCATCCTATCTTCTATCCATATCTCAGTGGTCAGAAAAATCTGGAGCTCAACGCGATGATTAAGCAATGCCCTCCTGAGAATATTCCAAATGTACTGTCGCTGGTTGAACTTAGCGATCGCAAAGACGACAAATACAAAACGTACTCCCTGGGTATGAAGCAGCGGCTGGCAATTGCATCTGCATTGTTAAATGATCCCACGGTTTTGATCCTGGATGAGCCGACGAATGGCCTTGACCCCATGGGAATTGCCGAGATACGGGAACTGATAAAAAAAATTGCCGCTAACGGAAAGACCATTATTCTTGCAAGCCACCTGTTGGATGAAGTTCAAAAAGTTTGTACCCATTTCGCGGTATTGAGAAAGGGAAATCTTATTCATCTTGGGCCGGTTGAGGAAGTGACCAAGGGTACAGAAACTGTAGAGGTTCGAGCCGATGTGGAAAGGCTCAATGAGTTGCTCATGAAATTCGGAGGAACAACCTCCGTCGCGCGTGAAAACGGATATTATGCTGTCACGCTTCGCGAGAACTTTCGCGGTAAGGACCTGAACCAGTTTCTGTTTGAGAATGGCGTCGTAGCCGACCATCTGGTAACAAAGAAAAAAAGTCTCGAAAAAATGTTTTTGGAAATATTGGCGGACGCAAATCAATAGCAGATGTTGCACTTACTCAAAATCGATCTCAAGAAGATGACAAGCTACCGTACGTTTTGGGTAGTGTGCGGATTATACTTTTTGACACTGGGATTTGGTGCCGCCAGTGGTATGGAATTCTTAAAATGGCTGGCGAATTTGTTTGACAACTTCGGAGAAAAACTAAATATCAGCCGGATTCCACTCTATCATTTCCCGGATGTTTGGATGAATCTTATTTGGTTCGGCGGACTGTTAAAGGTTGTGCTTGCAATCATGGTAGTGATCTCTATAACCAACGAATTTACCTATCGTACCCTTCGACAGAATATTATCGATGGACTAAGTCGCACGGAATTTTTGATCTCAAAAATTCTAACCAATATTTTACTGAGTTCAATGAGCGTCGCAATGCTTTTTTTGATCGGGCTGGTAACAGGCATGATTTACAGTCCTTCGATCGAATTTAGCAGGATGGTCACCGACCTTGAATTTTTTGTGGCGTACTTTCTGGAAATATTTTTCTTCCTGTCGTACGCTCTAATGTTGGGGATCTTGATTCAACGATCGGGCCTTACTATAATTTTTCTCCTACTTTCTCAGATGATAGAATCCATTATCACGGCAAATTTGGACGATTATGTTCCGGCGCTGATCCCCTTTTTTCCCATGCGCTCCATTTGGAACCTCATCGATTTTCCTTTGCCAAGGTATGCGTTCCAGGAGATCAGAGATTATCTGACATTTGTGTCGGTTATTACGGTGATCGTCTGGACCTGTGCGTTTAATTATTTCAGTTATCTGAAGTTAAAACGCGCCGATATTTAACGCTGGTAAGCGGGTTTGCAGCCCTATTTCGTTCAACGTTCATTTGAATCGACCAAAGGGTAGCCTTGTTGCTTCTAAAATTCAGCCATTTTTCTCCGCTAAAATCCGCAACGACGAACGGCTTTCCCAGTTAAGCAGTTGTCGATCTTATTGCGTTCACAACGACAACAGCTCTCATAGCAGCTGGAAATTTTGTCCCTTTACAAGTAAAATTGAACAGCTATGAAAACGAGATTTTTGTTTTTGATCGGCCTGTCGACGCTTCTCCTTCAATGCAGCACAGAGGAAGACGTAACAAAAAAATCGCCATTGTGGGGCGTTGAGTTTTCTGAGGAAAACACTGTCA
>DASUTP010000659.1:0-15550 GCA_036374515.1 Chryseolinea sp.
GTATTGATGATCGCCGTGAATTCTTCGATGCCAAACATTCCCAAATTAGAGACGGTGAACGTGCTGCCTTCCCAATCAGATGGCTGCAATTTTTTGTCGTGAGCCTTTTGCGCAAGATCTTTTACTTCAACGGCAATGTGCGAAAGCGACTTATTATCGGCGAAGCGAATCACGGGAACCAGTAAACCGTCTTTCACGGCCACGGCAACGCCTACGTGAATGTGGTGATTCTTCCTCATCTTGTCGCCGAGGTAACTGACATTTACATCCGGATGCTGGCGCAACGCTGCGGCTACAGCCTTTATCACCATATCATTAAATGAAATCTTCACGGGACTGATCTCATTGATGCTCTTGCGGGCTTCGATGGCTTTGTCCATGTTAATTTCCATCGTCAGATAGAAATGGGGCGCGGTGAATTTGCTTTCCGACAATCGTCTTGCTATAGTCTTCCGCATCTGCGAAACGGCAACTTCCTCGAAGCTTTCCTCACCGACAACTTTCGGCAAGGAGACAGGAGCCTGAGCACCACCCTTGGCCGGAGCCGCCTGTGCGGCAGGCTTGTAATTTTCAACATCGATTTTCGTGATTCGCCCATTCTCTCCTGAGCCGGAAATTTTTCCGATGTCGTATCCTTTATCCTTCGCTAATTTTTTAGCCAACGGAGATGCTTTGATCCTTCCATTCGATGAATGCTCAGCCTTGGCCTCCGTGTCGGCTGCTTTGGCCTCTTCGGCAGGCGCAGCTTTTGCCTCCGGTTTCGCCGGCGCTGATCCTCCACCTGCTCCCTTCGCCTCATGCGCTTTCAGCAGTGTCTTCCAGTCTGCGTCCTTGTCGCCGATGATCGCCAAAACGCCATTGACGGGCACAGCCTTTCCGGCCTCCACACCCATGTATAGCAGCGTGCCGGCATTATAGGATTCATATTCCATCGTGGCCTTGTCGGTTTCAATCTCGGCCAGTAATTCGTTCGTCTTTACAGAGTCTCCAACTTTCTTATGCCAGGCCGCCACAACTCCTTCGGTCATCGTATCACTCATCTTAGGCATCAAAACGATTTCTGCTTTGATCCCCGAAGTGTCTACCGCCGTCGCTGTAGCCGTCTCCGCAGCCGCGGGCTGTGGTGTGCTGGCTTTTGCCTCCGCTTTAGGCGCCTCCGGTTTCGGTTCAGCTTGGGATCCACCGCCACTGGCACCGGCGCCTTCCAATAATCCTTTATAATCTTCACCAGCATTGCCAACAACGGCGAGAACGTCATTTACCTTTACAGCCTGCCCTTCCTGAACCCCTAAATACAATACAGTTCCGGAATTAAAAGATTCGTAGTCCATCGTGGCCTTATCAGTTTCGATTTCGGCCATCAATTCACCTGACTTGATGGTGTCACCCACCTTCTTATGCCACTTGGCTACCACACCTTCGGTCATGGTATCGCTCATCTTGGGCATTCGTACTATTTCTGCCATTGCTTTTAGTTACCTTTTAGTTTTTCGAAGGCCAAAAATAGGGTTAAATAAGCCGAATTTCAAGCGCTTAGAAGGCGATATTACCAACGACGATCTCAAAAACGACTCCGCTGGTATTGTACTCATTTGCAACACGATACGTGGTCCTGAACCCCAGCTCGAACTTCGGAAGGAATCGCATGACGTTAAAATCAAACGTCGTCTCAACGCCGATCGACTGATAAGTTGCATCGGTCGCGATGGAGTATACGCGCGTTGAGCTCGGTTTGTAATAATACGTGGAACCCGTGCCTTTTCCATAATCATAGAAAAAATTTGCCTTGATCCGCTGAATGTTTAGCAATGGGCCGATGGCTATGTCAGGATACCAAAGGGGGAGCGCATAGTTCGCGGAAAATGAAGCGAACGTTTCATCTGTCGGATAACTGTGCCCACGAGGTTTAGCAATCTTATTGCTGAATATGTAAGTATTTGTTTCTATGCCCTGAAAATTTTCCTGGTAGGCTAGCCTCGTGTAAAGGAAATGATGTTTGAATAAACCAGGAAAATAAAAAGTCGCACGCGCTGCAAGTTGCCGCCCCTCGAAATCGCCTTCATAGGGAGTGTTATAAAAATCGATATTTAATGCCTGTCCCCATGACGACAAAAAATCGCGGCGGCTTCGCTTGAGTAAATTTGAAAATGAAAATGAAAAGTGGTTGTAAATAAGGTCGCCGTTGTTCAACTGATCTTTATAAATATAGACGAGCGAATCAAACGCCGGTGTAATGCGCCCTGGTCCGTCATAAATAACCCGCCCGTTTTCGGTGGTCACATTTCGAAAATCAGTTGTGCGTGTAAAGCCGGCCGCAGTGCCCATCGACAGCATTGTCGAGTATTTTGAATTGGTTAGCTGAAGCGGAACACGCAGCCCTCCTTCAATGCTGGACTCCTCCCAGGAAAAATCTAAAACTTTGTTGTTATAACGCTCCTCATTCTCACGATCACCGGTCCTCGCCACCAGGTCGAGTATCGGATACAGTCCCTGATAACTGACGCCTGCATTCCACGACGACGTCCCTTCGTTGATGTCGTAGGTATAGCCACCGGAAATAGCAGTCGTGCTGAGAATATCACGCGAAACTATGCCAACATTGATTTGCGCAAGATTGTTTGTAACAAATAGGCCCCAGTTGTAAGGGTTTACGATTCCCTGAAGCTTCGAATACTTTCTCGCCGGATATATTTTTTGTGGAATGCTGTCCAGAAGGTGGGGCCTCCCCTCCTGCGCGATCAGCGTTTCCGCCAATGATGAATCATCGGGATTTGAAGGTTCAGTAAAAACGGTCCACAACGTAGGGTCGAAAGGTACGCTCACTACATCCAAACCATCCCGCGTCTGATCGTTGTAGTAGAGCACCATTCCATCCGGGCTAACGGCTGGGTTGTACGCCGCGTACTTGCTGGAAGTCACCTGGTACCTGATCTTCGATTGAAGTTCATACGCAAAAATATTATCGATGCCGGTGACCGGCGAATTGAAGAGAAGGTAATTTTTGTACAACACCGGATGGCCGACATTCTCATGACCCACGGTCAGGATATCTCTGGACGCACCGCTGCTGACATCAACGATTGAGATTTTCTTTCCTGCCCCATCCGTTTTTATAACAACGATGGATTTCCCATCGTCGGACCAGCGTGGCATGGAATAAAATACATTCTCCGGATTAGGAAATGTTTTTAGCATGCGGCCACGCGCGACGTCAAACAATTGGAGGGAATTCTTGTAGCTAACATCCGATTCGACGGCAACAACGGTAGCGGCGTCGGGTGATAAAGCTGCACCACTTAATCTTGCGCGCCTCCCGCCGATCCTCTTTTTATAATGCGACGATAAACTGAATACTTTTATTTGTGAATAGTCCCGCACCCCCCAGCGCGGATCATAACCATACTCGCTCCAGACGATCTTATCGCGTACCACGGACAGCATACCCGCGTCGTTGACAAAGCCAGGCGTAAATACCTTTTGCTCCCGTTTGTTTTTGTCGATGATCACGAACTTGTCAATGTCGCCAATCCCGCGTTTCATAACGAGAACACCGCCATCTTCCAGCGGCTGCGGATAAGAATAATCTGTATAGGCATTCGTCCGTCTCGAACTAACTTTTTCGAAGGCTGTGATTTTAAGGTTGTCAACTTCGGCCTGCCACTCTTTTTTCAGGTCCGCGACCATGTCCCCAAATAACCCCGTGACGTAGTTTCCGGTGTGCTTGTGAATGGAGTTAGAAAATGCAAACGGTATGAAAGGGACGTTCCACGACCTTGCCGTGATCTTTCCCCAGATTTCGGCGTCCAGTGATTTCCGGCGAAGGTGACTGACCATATAATAGCCCAGGACATAGTGATCGGGAATATTATGCTTATAGGACCGAAGATATTGCTTGTGATAATTGAAGGTGCGGCCCTCCAGCAGATTGGTTCGGAATACAAGTCCGAAGTTTGGAATTTTTCCTCTGCCACTGGGTGTAAAAGCCGTCTCGGCGGCGACGGCGTCTCCCTCCCAAAACCACTGCGGGGCAGCGGCCTGTGCAAATGCAGCCAGCGTCGTTGACCCGAATAAATAATAAGCAAACTTGTTAAAACCGCGTGTAGCGTGTTGGTATTGAACGACATGCCGAAACTCGTGCGACGCCAGCAGATTCAACCAGTCATTGGTGCCAATGAAGTTATAATCCTGCGGCGGCATGGTGAAAAACTCAGACCGCTTTGGCAAGATCGAAACAAATCCGTTGGACTGTGAAGATCGATTCTGGAGAATTACTGAAATCCTTCTGGGTGTCGAGCCCAGCGTTCTGGATTCCGCTTTGCGAATAGCCTCCAACGTATTTGCCATTCGCAGAGCCTGTTCATCAAATCCCCTGGGAAAAAGAATCCTGAAGTGATCGGTATTTATTTGTTGCCACGAAACTGAAGTTGGATTTGTCTCCAAAACAACTTGCGTCCAACCGTATTGACTAAACAAAAGCGCGGCTAAAATCAGAGTGAGTCGTTTCATCGGAAGTAATTCCAAATGAAATATGAAATTCCCTTTCGTGAAAAACAACAATAAGTTACGGTTTAATCTCAATCTCGCTCACGTGCAAGGCACTGGCCTGGAAAAATCCAATGGCACCGTTGCTGACGTTGGACCTCGAATTTGAGGGCGGCTGGCTAAACAAGCCCCCGTCATTGTTCAACAGACTTTGCAAGTCGCTGTAGAAGACGAAAGCATCTCGTGAAATACTGTATATCTCACAACGGGCCCTGTCCCCGGGAGCGAAATAGATGGGAGAGCTAACGCCGTCGATATTTTCTCCAAGCGTCTCGTCGTCGGTAAAATAGATGTCTGTGTCGAAATCTGTTTTCAGCGAGTCGTTTCTAAAAAATTTAAACAGATAGTAGTCCTTGGTCTCCTGCGGTTCCTTCGCATAGATCAAGACCTCATAAAATTTTCCGGCCACCTCCGGATCTTCCTGCTCATCCTCATCGATCCTGTAGGCTAATGAATCAATGGGTGTGACGGAAAATAATTCGTCCGTCGCTTCATACAATTCCCCATCGATCGTGGCTTTCAACGTGTAGGTTCTTCCTATTTCGCCTGTGAACGGCGGCTGCGGTAAATAATACCCTGCCGAATCCGCCTGGTTCCCGGGATTGTGAACAAATGAAAATTCATTTCCTGCATCGTCACTGACCAACACCGTCGCATCGATTATCCGTGGAGTTTTGCCTGAATCATAAAATCCGGCCGAGCGGGTAAGCTTTACATACTGTTGACCGGCCACGTTTGTGATCTGTCCTTCGATGACCACCTGAGGCTCCGCCTGATCCACGTCGATACGGACAGGCTCGTCGCACGACCAGAAGAAAACCGAACCAAGTATCAGGATAAATATTCTTTTCATTTTACTCAAGTTAAAATTTGAAGTTATAAGTAATCGATGGCAGAATGGGAAACAGGTAGATCATCCTTGCTTCTTTGGTGCTTCCATCGCCAATAATGTCGCCGTCGTCATTTTTGGTGACTCGGGTGTAAATGGTAAAAGGGTTTTTCCTGTTATAAGCATTGTATACAGCGAAGACCCACGAACCTTTCCAACGGCGTGTCGAATTTTTTCGCGGCGTGTAAGTCGCAGAGAGGTCCAGCCTGTGAAAAGCGGGCAAACGGTAGCCATTGCGCTCGGTGATAACGTCGGGGTGATACTGCTGATATTCAAATTTTCCAGTGGGCAACGTGATGGGCCGCCCCGTGCTGAAGGTAAAAGTCGCACCAAACGACCAGCGTTCATTCATGTCGTAGGCGCCCTGCACGTTTAACACATGTCTGCGGTCATAGTTTGCGACAAAGGGTCTATCCAGGTTAACACCCGGGATCTTTCGCATGGCCTTTGACAACGTATAGCCTACTGATCCGGTTAACTTGCCGCGAGTTTTGCTTACCATCAACTCCAGACCGTATGACCATGCTTTACCCTGGCGGAACTCGGTTGATAGATCTTCGTTAAAAAATATTTCAGCGTTGTCGGCAAAGTCGGTTACATTTTTGATGTCCTTGTAATACGCCTCTGCTGAAAACTCATATACGTTATCACTGAAATTCCTGAAATATCCCGCAGCAACCTGATCCGCTAACTGAGGCTCAAGGTAGTACCCGCTTGGATTCCAGGTATTGAAGGGCACGGGCACCGTGCCCGCTGCTATCAGGTGAGTGTTCTGAACCATCCGGTTGTAAGAAATCTTGGCAGATTGTCCTTCGCCGATAATATATCGAACGGCAAAACGCGGTTCAAGATTGACGTACGTTTTTATGTTCTTCCAGGCGCCATAATGTACAGTATCCGTACGGTTGATGTCTGTATTGTCGAGAGGGTCTTCATACAAATACAGATCGCTCTTGCCGACGTTTTGAAAAATGGACAACCTTAATCCGTAATCAAGCGTCAGCCTGTCGCTAACCCGATGCTGCTCGCTGACGTAAAGAGCGTGGTCGAGCGCGTACATATGCTGAAGTTCAACTTCGGCAAAAATAGATTCCGGAGTATTCGGCGAAATTTTTCCCGGAGAAAATCTCCTCCCTGTGATGTGATATCCAAATGTTAATTCATGATTCGTGTTGATAAAATAAGACAGGTCATTCTTAACACTCGCTTCTAAGAGATCAGAAACCCATTTAAATCCCTGGACGGGATCTACCAGCTCTAGCTTGTAATCGAAATTGCTGACAATGAGCGATGTATTCGAAAACAGGCGGTCGTTAAAAAGATGATTCCAACGAAATGTCCCCGTCTTGTTTCCCCAGGCAAATCCAAAATCGTCTGAAAATTTAAAAACATCGCGGCCGGCATAAAACGCTGCGAAGAAACGGTTCTTGTTATTTGTTTTCCAGTTTATTTTTGCGTTTACATCGTAAAAATGGACGAGGTTATCCTGATCGGCGGCGCGCAGGAACAAATCGACGTACGACCTTCTGGCCGAAACAATAAAAGAGCTTTTTTCTTTTGTCAAAGGACCTTCCACCATAACGCGGCTCGCCAGGGTCCCAATCCCGCCTGCTACGTTAAAATTTTTATTATTTCCATCCTTCGTTCTGACTTCCAATATTGAGGAAAGCCTTCCGCCGAAGCGCGCGGGAATTCCTCCTTTATAGAGCTCTGAGTCTTTGATAACATCGGCGTTAAAAACTGAAAACAAGCCGAATAAGTGAGAAGGATCATAGATGGGAGCTTCGTCGTTAAGGATCAGATTCTGGTCGGCACTTCCTCCCCTAACGTAGAAGCTGGACGTCCCTTCTCCGGCGGTGATCACGCCGGGTAGCATTTGAATATTTTTTAGGATGTCTACCTCACCGAACAACGCAGGTAGTTTTCTTACTTGATTTAAGTCGAGGGTGTTTTTGCTCATTTGCAGTGAAACAACATTTTCATCGATGGCTTTGTCCCTGACAACGATCTCCTCGATCACGGTTGCTTCAGTTCGTAATTCAACGTTAAAGGCGGTATTAACCGAAAGGTCTTTTTGAAACGATTGGAACTTATAGCCCAAGTAGCTGTATTGGATTTCGTAACTGCCGGGGGGCAGGGTGATGGAATAAAAACCATAGGCATTTGTTACCGCGCCGGCTTTCAGTTCCGGAATGTAAACGGCGACGCCAATTAATTCTTCCCCATTGTCGGCATCCTTTACGTACCCATTGAGGGTGACTTTGTCCTGAGATCGAGCGGTATTTATAAACAAAACACAACTTAAAAGCAGTAAATTTCTGATCATGATGGAAGGTTTGATGTACAAAACAGACAATTAGTTGCGGCGGTACCCCTATCGAGAATGCATAAATAATTATTTCTTAACATCGGACTACCTACAGGACGGATAATTTCTCAAATGGTTACTTTAGCGACCTGGAAAGTACCTTTTTGCTTGAAAAAATGTTTAGAAAATTGAAACGGCTATATACCGAATATAAGCCTTATGTGCGGGTTGACCTTATTATGTACGCGGTACTTATTGTATCGATTATTCTTTATTTCATCATCAGCTCCGTGCTTTAGGGAAGCCAAAAAAAAGAGCCATCATCAAGGCGGTGATAACGGCTCCTACTCGGATTGATATATAGAAGTGATTTAATCCTTCATCTCGCTCCAAATATATTCAAGTGTTATTACAATTGTGCGGCCAGGTTTAACAAGCCATACGTTAACACCATTGAAATAGCAATTCTTAATAAGGTTTTCATAGTCCAAGCATCAAAATGCTTTTAAAATGTTCATAAGATCAAAAATCTCTTGACGACTCTTTCCAATTCTTTGCAAAAGAAGTTCGTTCATTGCATTTTCCTTTTTTCGGTCTTCCATTGCAAATGCACGTACGGTTTTATAATTCGTTGCGTTTTGCGGTTTATTTTTTTTGAACAATGATTTCATGGTAAGAGAGGTTCAAGGTTATACATTGTTTGGAATTAGTCCCTGGAAATAATAATGCCTATTCTATAAGATAAACGCCTATAGTTTTAAACTACTGTTTACCAAACAATTACTACTAACGAGGGCAATGATTTTGCTCAGGAGAAGTGGAGAAATTTCCACACTGTGGTGCGGCATTCGACGTACTAGGACACAAAAAAAGCCTGACGGGGGATGTCAAGGCTTGGTGTTTTTTAATTATAGTTCTGCTTTAAACGGTAGCTCGTTTTGCGTGCGGCTGACGTCTATTTGCGGGTTTTAAACCAATGGTTTCATCATCAACGACTACTTTTGGAAAAAAAACGCGGGCTAGCTTCACCGCGATAAGCACAAATACACCATAGGCCAGCAAGAATGCGAGAATGATAATTAATAAGTCCATGTTTATTCGGTTTCCCACTACATAGAAAATATGGTGCCAGCGCCAGCAATGTTTAAAAAGGGCGAAAATATTCCGTTTGGATCAAAATAGCCCCATAGTGAGAACTTTCTTGTACGCACGTAAGTATCGAATCAAGAAAATGAAATAAAGCCCGGAGCCAAATTGAGACGGATTTGCTTCCCTCTAGCAGAGCAGGCAAATTTGATAGGGTTAAAAAATCATCGATATTTCGTTTTGCAATAGTAGATGTTGAAGATCGATAGTCATACGCACATCCTTCCCAAGAAACTTCCCAATTGGAGTGAGAAATTCGGTTACGGCGATTTTATCTACCTGCAGCACCACAAGAAAGGCTACGCTAAAATGATGCGCGGCAATCAGTTTTTCAGGGAAATCAGAGAGAATGCGTGGAATCCTGACCTTCGGATCAAAGAATATGAAAAATTCAATACACAGGTCCAGGTCGTGTGCACAATTCCCGTGATGTTCTCATACTGGGCAAAATCGTATGACTGTCTTGAGATTTCCAAGTTCCTCAACGATCACATTGCTGACCTGCTTTATAAATATCCTAAAAACTATTTGGGGCTGGCAACCGTCCCAATGCAGGATACCGAGCTGGCAATTCAGGAATTAGAGCGCGTGAAAGAATTGGGGTTACAGGGAATTCAGATCGGATCAAACGTTAACGATCTAAATCTTAATGAAGAGCGGTTCTTTCCAATTTTTAAAGCTTGTGAGCAATTGGATCTTGCGATTTTGGTGCATCCCTGGAATATGATGGGACAACAGCACATGCAGCGATATTGGTTGCCGTGGCTCGTAGGTATGCCTGCGGAAACATCACGCGCGATTTGCTCGATGATCTTCGGCGGAATTTTCGAAAGATTACCCAACTTGCGCGTAAATTTTGCGCACGCGGGCGGATCGTTTCTTGCAACAATCGGACGAATAAAGCAAGGTTTCGATTGCCGGCCCGATCTCGTTGCCCTCGACAATCCAATTGATCCGAAAAGTTATTTGGGTAAATTTTGGGTCGACAGCATTACGCACGACGCCTTGATGCTGGAGTATGTTTTAAAGCTCCAGGGCTCAAAACGTATTACACTCGGGTCGGATTATCCATTTCCATTAGGGGATTTGGAGATTGGAAAATTTATTGAAGAAATGGACATTAGTAATGAAGTTAAAGAAGATATTTTTCACAAAGCTTCACTGGAGTGGCTTAATATTTCGCATGAACGTTTTAACTGAAATGCGTACTTCAATTTTTATGCTGTTGCTCATGATCGGCGCGACCAGCATAAGTTACGCACAACGCGGACGGGTCGATGACTATAAAATGCAGCAGGAGCAACTCAGGAAAACGGATTTGCTGCGGCAGTTAGACTCCGGTGTATATTATATGGATCTCGGAAATTATTTATCGGCTGACGTTAAGTTTCGTCACGTTCTGGAGAATATTAAGAGCGTACCATCCGATCTTACATTTTTTTTCGGCAAGAACTCATACTACCTCGAGAAGTATAAACAAAGTATTGACTGGCTTACAAAATATATTCAGCTGAAAGGAACCAACGGACAGTATTCACAGGAGGCTGCATCGTTGTTAAAAAATGCTGAAGCCGAATACTTGAAAGAAAAAAATGTTGAAATGCAAAAGGCAGGTGAAGTGCTCTCCGCGAGTTACGATATAGATTGCGGTCCTTCCGGAAAAGTAATTTGTCCAGTTTGCAAGGGCGATCATGTGCTGATCAAAAAGAATGCATTTGGATCCGCTTATAATACTTGTCCGTACTGCAACGAACACGGACTGCTGACATGTCAGGAATACAATCTTCTTTTGCGCGGGGAACTGAAGAAAGTGAACTAGAACTTGGGTTGAGTTGAACTTTCTTTGAATATTTATTTTTTTCTAGTACAATTAACCTTCCAACAAAGATTTAAAAGCATAATCAGGCCCATGGCGCTATATAACAGGATAAACGGAAAGATTTTGAAGGAGAAAATGGCCTTGATATCCAAGCCGCGCATAACGATTTCATTTTATAAATACCATCACATAGAAGATCCAAAGGTATTCAGAAATGAGTTGTATGAAGGACTCGATTGTCTGGATGTGTTGGGTAGAATCTATGTTGCCTCCGAGGGAATTAACGCACAGCTCAGCGTGCCTGAGGACCAGCTGGAATTTTTTCAAAAATATATTTACAGTATCTCATTTCTAGGCGGCGTCAGGTTGAACACCGCGGTGCAGGACAACGGAAAATCATTTTTCAAATTAAAAATATTGGTGCGCAAAAAGATTGTAGCCGATGGGTTGGATGACTCGTCTTTTCAGGTTACTGACACCGGTATACACGTAAATGCAAGGGAGTTCAACGATTTAGCGGACGACGAAAATACAATTATCGTCGACATGCGAAATCACTATGAAAGTGAGGTTGGCCATTTTAAAAATGCGATTTGTCCCAATGTGGACACTTTTCGGGAGGAACTTCAGATCGTGGAAGATCTGATGAAAGACAAAAAGGATAAAAATTTGTTAATGTACTGTACCGGCGGCATTCGATGCGAAAAGGCCAGCGCGTGGATGAAACATATTGGATTTAAAAATGTTTTTCAACTCGACGGCGGGATTATCGAATATGCACGCCAGGCAAAGGCACAGGGCATCGAAAACAAGTTCATTGGAAAAAATTTCGTATTTGATGAGCGCCTTGGCGAACGGATAACAGACGACATCATCGCTGTTTGTCATCAATGTGGTAAACCTTGCGACGACCACACAAATTGCAAAAACGATGGTTGCCATTTGTTGTTCATTCAGTGCAACGACTGTAAAGAAAAGTTTGACGGCTGTTGTTCCGAAGCCTGCAAAGAAATTCTGTCGCTGCCCGTGGAAAAGCAAAAAGAAATAAGAAAAGGAGTTAATAAGGGAAGGCAGGTCTTTAAAAAGGGACGATCTGAAAATATTCAGTTTAAGGCTGACTCGTCCAAAAAACATTCGGCATGACTATTCGCATAGGGATCATCAACGTATCTGATCGGGCCAGTAAAGGAATATACGAAGATATTCCCGGTAAGGCGATCGTAGAAGTGTTGACCGAATACATAAAGAGTCCCTGGGAAAAGGAATATGAAGTCATTCCCGACGAACAGGTCATAATTGAAAAAACCTTGATTGACATGGCCGATAAACGTGGTTGCTGCCTCATAGTCACATCAGGAGGTACAGGACCTGCCGTAAGGGACGTGACGCCTGAAGCTACAGCAGCGGTATGCACCAAGATGCTGCCAGGCTTCGGCGAGTTGATGCGGGCAAAAAGTCTTACATATGTACCCACGGCCATTCTTTCGCGACAGACTGCAGGCATACGCAACCAATGTTTAATCGTAAATTTACCCGGGAAGCCAAAATCCATCCGTCAATGTCTGGAGGCTGTCTTTCCGGCGATTCCATATTGCATTGACCTGCTGGAAGGACCGTTCGTCGAATGTAATGATGAGGCAATAAGGGTTTTCAGACCGCAATCAGTATAATTGCTAGTTTATGGCACGAATAAAGTATTATTACGACACCGAGACCTGTAAATACGAGCGGGTAAAGGTAAAAACCAGCGACGTTATCCTTAATGGGCTCGGGATCCTTTCGTTAACAATTGCCATGGCTGCAGGCCTTCTTACCGTATATCTTTACAGCAATTATTTTGAATCCCCAAAAGAACTGATTCTCAAAAATGAAGTAAAAGAGCTGGAGTTTTATTACGAGAAGCTTTCAAAAGACGTTACACACCTCAGCGCCATCCTCGATAACATCGAACACCGCGACGATAATATTTACAGGGTTGTATTAGGGGCGGAGCCCATTGAAAAATCAGTTCGCCATGCCGGCGTTGGTGGCTCTGAACGTTACACAGATATTAAAGATCAGGATATAGCGCACGAAGATCTAGTCCTGGCTCTGCATGAAAAAGTAGACTTACTCCGTAGAAAATTATACATCGAATCGAAATCGCAGGATGAAGTTGTTTCGCTTGCGGAAAAGAAAGAAAAATTATACGCTGCAATTCCCGCGATTCAACCTATCTCAAATAAACAACTGCTGGCACTTTCCTCCGGATACGGATGGAGAACGCACCCGATCTACAAGGTGAAGAAAATGCACCCGGGCATCGACTTTGCAGCTTCAATCGGTACACCAATTTATGCAACTGCCGACGGAACTGTTGAGCAGGTAAGCGTAAAGTTCAGCGGATACGGAAAGATGGTGGAAATCGATCACGGTTTCGGATACCGCACACGTTATGCGCACATGCATGGATTTGCCGTTCGCTCAGGTCAGAATGTGAAACGCGGCGACCTCATTGGCTACGTCGGCAACACCGGTATGTCCACCGCTCCTCACCTTCATTATGAGGTCCTTATCAACGGAAGTCAGGTCGATCCCGTTCACTATTTTTATAACGACCTTTCTCCTGCCGAATATGAAAAAGTGCTTGAGCTTGCTTCAATTGAAAATCAATCGCTTGGCATGTAACCGCATTCGCAATATTTAGAACGGAAACCCGGAGGAAGCTTCGGGTTTCTTTTTTTATATTAGCTTTTCCTATGATCAGACGTGCATTTACCTTGGTAAGCGCTATTACTTTTGGAGCAATTACGAACGTTGCCTTTGCCCAGGGTTGTAGCGACGCCGGCTTTTGCACGATGGGTGCGATGAAACCCGATCAACCGTTCAATAAAAAATTGGAGCTTAGACTCCGGTCAATGGAGATCAGCTTTTACCGAGGGACAACGCCAAAGCCCGTAACGCCAATCATTTATGTGGTAACTGCGGACCTGAATTTTACATTGAATGGAAAAACTTCCTTTCAACTCAAACTTCCTTTTCAGGGTGTAAATGGTCGGTTAGCAAATACGTTGGGAATGGGTGATATTTCATTGTGCCTTACGCGTACACTGCTAACGCGCGAAACCTTTGATATTAACTTTTCACTCGGAGGAAAAATCCCTACGAATAATTCTTCGAAGGATGTCAATGGCCTTCCTCTACCCATGTATTATCAAACAAGTTTAGGAACCTACGATCTGATAAGTGGTATCTCCCTGATCAGCAGGAATTGGCTGTTCGCCACCGGAATCCAGCTTCCGCTTAACAAGAACGGAAATGACTTCCTGTGGGAAGCATGGAAAGGATCGGACGAAGAAACTTATATTTTAAACTATAACCAATCAAATGAGCTGCAGCGTGGCACCGATATTATGCTTCGAGTCGAACGGAACTGGCGCTTTTCGCGCCTGAATTTTTCATTGGGCGTCTTGCCTATATATCGGATCAACAACGATGAGATTAGCCTTTTAAATGGCTCACGTTTCAAACCCAAAGGGGCGCAAGGGCTGGCGATGTCAGGAATTTTTACGATAGGATACAGCTTCGGTGTCCGGTCAGGAATAAAAGGTTTGGTTGGTCATAAAATTGTTCAACGCGATAACAATCCTGATGGACTTACGCGCGAACTTGTTTCAACCGTGGGATATTATTACCGTTTCTAATGATGAAGAAATTCTTCTTATCCCCATTGCTTTTAGTTCTTACAATTACATTGTTCGCTCAGCAGTCGACAAGATCGATCGACTCGTTGTTGCTCGATGCCCAGTTCGAGAAGGTTATTATCGAGGTTGAAAAAGCTTTAAGATTTACATCAGACTCCCATCAACGGGTTATACTGGAAAATAAGAAGGCGGAAGCTTTGAATCGTGCGGGGAAAATTGATGAGGCTCAAAGACTGCTGGAGCATCTCGCCTCACAATCATTGCCTCCAACATTACAGGTTATCACCCAAATGAATTTGGGTTTTTTGTTTCTGAACCAGGGAAGAAATGATCTCGCGTATACAAAATTACATGAAGCGTTGGATGTTGCGGAAAACGAAAATCTGCTGAACTCAGTTGAAGGCGCTCAGCTCCTCTCCTACCTCGGGAACCTGTACCTTGCCACGGGCAAGTACGCGCAGGCTGAAGAGCAGCTAGGCATGGCGTTATCTATCCGTGAAAAGCTTGCAGAACGAAATCCTGAATTGATAGCTGCCTCTTATAATGACCTTGGCTTGGTATACAGCGTGCGTGACGCAAACAAAGCCCTGGATTTTTATGAAAAAGCGTTGGCAACCTATGAACGCCTTCACGGAAAGGACCATCCTAAGACTGCCATCGCCCACACAAACATCGGCTTCGCGTACCGGACACTGGAGCTATACGGCGATGCTGTAATTAATTTCGAATCCGCCTTGAAGACCTGGGAGAAAATTCACCCGGGACCTCACCCCACCAAAGCATTTGTGCTTTTCAATTTGGGCCAAACTTATCTAAACACCGGAAACAATGGATCTGCGCGGAGCTATTATGATAATGCGCTAACCATGTATCGTGAAAGTTATGGCAGGAAACATCCTGCTATCGCCACGGTGCTGAACGCGATCGGCAACCTGAATGTATCGGAGGGAAAATTTCTTGAAGGCCTCGAATTTTTTCAGCAGGCCCTGATTTCAAACACGGGCGATTTTGAAAATGCAACTCTGTCTGCTAACCCGGGGCTAAAAAACTATTACAGCGGAAATACACTGCTCTTCACGCTGCTTCATAAGGCTGAGGCGCTTGAGTCGAGATTCTTTGGCAAGACCTTAAAGTTCGATGATCTTGCGTTAGCCACGAAGACG
>DASUTP010000660.1:0-26601 GCA_036374515.1 Chryseolinea sp.
TCAAACTGAAGCCGCTGCGCCTGGTTCTGCGCCTTGAGCGCCAACTCCGTAGCCAGAAAACAATGTTCCTGTGTCATAGCCGTCTCGGTTCGATTCTGGATATCACTGATCAGTTGTGAGCCATAGGGCAGCGGGTCCTTGCTGCAATCGAAGTATCGCGTCTCTTTTTTATCAACAAGGAAAAGGTGATTGCCGCCCTCGTGTCCGGCAATGTCAACATTTTTCCGCAGCTCTATGTAGCCGTCGGTCCCAAGGATAGTGAGGCGGCCGTCACCCCAGGTGTTTAAGCCGTCAGGCGTAAACCAATCGACTCTTACGTATCCGGTTCCACCATTGCCACGCACCATCGTATCACCAAAGTCTTCAAAATTCGGGTATTGTGGATAGTGGACGTTTCCCGTCTGCGAAGACACAACCTCCGCCTTCGTGGAACCCGTAAAAAACAGGAATTGATCAAATTGATGCGAACCGATGTCGCAGATAATGCCTCCAAAATATTTTTTGTCGAAGAACCACTCCGGCCGGGATTTCAAATTAATCCGGTGGGGCCCTAAGCCAATGGTTTGGATCACCTTACCAATAGCGCCTCCCTTTACGAGCTCGCCGGCTTTAACGGTAGCCCTATTCTCGAAACGCTCACTGTACATGATGGAATAAATCTGCTTGGTTTCTTTCTGCACTTTCCTCACCTCCGCTAATTGGTCCAAAGTAATAATGCCGGGTTTATCGACCATAAAATCTTTTCCATGGCGCATTACCTGGATTCCCAGCGGCGCGCGATCGAGCGGAATAGAGGCACTGACAATTAGCTGAATCGATCTGTCTTCCAGTATCTCCTTTTCGCTTTTTGCCAGCTTGGCGTCAGGGTATCTTTTTGAAAATCCTGCAACAAGCTCAGGCTCCTTCGCATAAAATGAAACCAGTTGACCCCCATTTCGGATCACTGCCTCGGACTGGCCGTAAATATGGCCATGATTCAAACCTATCACCGAAAACCTCACAGGTGCCAAATTCTCGGGCCTTGGAGTCAAATAACTTTCATTACTAATCGTCGGCCTCGTACCTGGCGTTGCGCCATCGGAAAAATGTGCCGACGAAATGATCCCAGCAGCTGTTGCCAGCGACTGCGTGAGAAATTTGCGCCTGTTTGCTTTCATTGGATGTAATTTTCAATACAATCTCTGATATTTTTTTAATTTTTCAATCCGCCACTTAAGTAATTAGTGGCACAACCCGGCGCCGGCGGGCCGGGAAGTGGCGAAATCTGTAAAACTTTCAATGCGTCAAGTTCTTTTTATTGCGCTTTCCTCTTTCTCTCGGCTCAACAGTCTTTTCACGCTCAAGTATGTTTTTAATCATTTAGTGAGCGCAACAATTCCGGTGATTCAAATTTTTTAAAGCCGTTTCGTTGATACTAATTGCAGTCCGTCCTCGAAACACACAGGCGAAAAGTTGCCCGAAGAGAAACCTTACAACGCCTTCGACCTTCGCCACAAATTTGGTTTCTTGATCTACCAAAAACCAGGAGTCGCATCCCTGCCAGCAGCATCAACGGGTGTAATTCCAAAACTCGAAACCACAACACCAACAACCATGAAAAAAATGTTTACAATGCTCTTGTGCATCTCCTTTGCATGCGTCATGGCAGGCACCGAGACGGATAGCACAAAACTGTTCTTCGACAGCCTCGAAGCTTCATTTGCGTATCAGCACGGGCAGATAGAATTAGAGGACGGAATCGGGACTTTGAACGTGCCCGCCGGGTTTCGGTACCTGGATCCTACTCAGTCTGCCTACGTGATCCACGATCTATGGGGAAATCCTCATGGCGAAGGCACCCTGGGAATGATCGTTCCGGATGACATTGGAATTACAGATGAACGCTCATGGGCATTTATCATTACCTACGATGAGATGGGCTATGTAAAAGATGATGATGCCGACGATATGGACTACGATGAATTATTAAAGGAACTGCAAAGCGATGCGGCTGCGGCAAATGAGGAGCGTACAAAAGCCGGATATGAATCTATCGCCATTATAGGCTGGGCATCAAAACCATATTACGACAGCGAGAAAAAAGTCCTACACTGGGCGAAGGAAATAAAATTTGGAGAGACGGAAGGGACTACCTTGAACTATAACGTCCGTATCCTTGGAAGAAAGGGAGTAATAGTATTAAATGCAGTGGCTTCCATGTTACAATTACCAGATGTTAAACAAAACATCGAACCGGTACTTGCGTCAATCAGTTACTCCGATGGCAATAAGTATGGTGATTTTAATCCGGAACTGGATGAGGTAGCAGCCTGGACCATTGGCGGACTTGTCGCTGGAAAAGTGTTGGCAAAAGCAGGCATCTTCGCATTGCTTCTTAAAAATATTAAGTTGATTTTATTGGCGATCGGTGGTGTAGGGACTGCGATATGGAGGTGGTATAAAAAGAAAACCGAGACTGCTGTTGTGAGAAAGCTGGAAGGGTAGAGGCTGAAAAGCTCACCAGGGAGCGTTATAACCAAGGGATCTCAATGATTGTGAATACAAGCATTGAGATTTTTTTTTTAAAAAAGTTCCGCGTTGCATGAGGGTAAGTCGTTCATGGGTTGTCTAAGCTGGGAATTAACCCCACGACTAACCTTAAAATCATGTTATCATCAAGAATTTTCTTTTTTCTAATCAGCTTTCTTTTGCTTGGAAACCAATTGTACAGTCAGACGCTTACCCAGACCGTGAGGGGAAGGATTGTCGATCAGGAATCACGGACAGCGCTCCCCGGCGCAAACGTCATAGTGCTGGAATCGAACAATACACTGGGTTCTACCACGGATGCGGATGGCAACTTCAGGATCGACAACGTCCCGGTAGGAAGGATCTCCCTTGCCATCAGCTTTATAGGGTACGAGGATAAGGTGTTGCCTAATATTTTGGTGACGTCTGGTAAAGAAACCGTGTTGGATGTGGTATTGAAGGAATCGCTTGTGATGATGGAAGCGATTGAAATCAAAGCAGACAAGGATAAATCTGAAATTGCAAATGAAATGGCGCTGACAAGCGCGCGCGCTTTTACAGTGGAGGAGACTAAACGTTACGCAGGATCATTTAACGACCCGGCCCGGATGGTATCTGCGTATGCCGGCGTGGATACGGACCCCAGCGGCAATAATTCAATTATCGTACGCGGTAATTCTCCAAAAGGGATCCAATGGCGACTGGAGGGAATAGACATTCCTAATCCCAATCACTTTTCCGACGAAGGTGCTACCGGGGGGCCGATCAATACGTTGAACAGCCAAATGCTCGCCAATTCGGAATTTTATACGGGCGCCTTTGCCCCCGAATTTGGAAACGCACTTTCCGGTGTCTTTGACATGAGGTTGCGCAATGGAAATAATGAACGCCGCGAATACAGCTTTTCACTCGGTGCGCTGGGAACCGATGCAAGCATAG
The DNA here is from genome assembly GCA_036374515.1 of Chryseolinea sp. Classification (GTDB taxonomy): domain Bacteria; phylum Bacteroidota; class Bacteroidia; order Cytophagales; family Cyclobacteriaceae; genus Chryseolinea. The sequence continues at coordinate 3,448 of DASUTP010000660.1, forward strand.
AAGGACCGTTTGTAAAAGGGGGTGGTTCCTCGTACCTGGTCAACTACAGGTACTCAACGTTGTCGCTACTGAATAGTGTTGGTCTTGTTGATTTTGATGGAATCCCTAAATATCAGGACCTGTCTTTTAAAGTAAACGTGCCGACAGCTTCATTAGGAACGTTTTCCTTTTTCGGACTGGGGGGAAAAAGCAATATACGGGAAGAAGAATTTGAAGACGACACTGAAGAAACACTGTTGGAACAGGGCAATTATAAAGCCCATATGGGTGTCGTTGGCGTCACGCAATACTGGGCCCTCGGGTCAAAGACGTATCTTCAAAACAGTCTTTCCGTCTCGGAAAACGGAAGCGGATATCTAGGATACAAGCCTAATGAGCAAAACGAATTGATGCGTGATGATGACATGCAGCTTGATAAGAATACCATTAAGGCGGCCTCCACCATTAATCACAAGTTCAACGCCCAACATAACATCCAGGCAGGGCTGATTTATACGCGCCACAGCTTTGATTTTTACAGCAATTATTTAGACGAAGCAACTGGTGAATTCGCTACGGAACAGGATATGAAAGGGAATGCCGATCACTATCAAGGCTTCGTGAGCTGGAAGTACAGGCCATGGAAAGATGTTTCAGTTGTCAGCGGATTTCATGTGCAAAAGATTTCCATGAATGACGATATTTCGATCGAACCACGGGCCAGCGTTAAATGGCAGTTTCATCCTCATCAGGCTTTAACAGCCGGATTCGGAGTCCATGGGAAAATGGAATCCTTGACGAATTATTATAGTATTGTCGCTTCGGAGGATGGCCAAACAAGCATGCCCAACAAATCTCTCGATTTGTCGAAAGCACGTCACTACATTCTTGGATATGAAAACAAACTTACATCAAATTTATTTCTAAAAATCGAGGCTTATTATCAGCAATTGTATAACATACCAATAGAAAATAGACCAGGAAGTTCCTACTCACTTATCAACCAGATGGAAGGATTTACGGACCGCGCCCTCGTCAATGAAGGTAGCGGGAGTAACGTAGGCTTAGAGGTAACGTTAGAACGATACTTTGCCGACAACTATTATTTCCTGGTTACTGCTTCAGTCTTTGATTCTAAATACAAAGCAATGGATGGCGTGGAAAGGAATACGTTGTTTAATGGTAACTACGTAGGCAATATATTGATTGGTAAGGAGTGGAATCTGAACAGCAAGAAAGAAAAGAATAAAGTGATCGGTATTAATGCAAAGATCTCTTCTCTTGGTGCGCGCAGATACACACCGATCAATCTTGAAGCATCAATGGCGCAAGACGAAACCGTGTACTACGAAGATCAGGCATTTTCCAAACGTGGCGACAATGTGTTCATTGCCAACTTTGCGGTCTCATACCGGATTGACAACAAGCGGATAAGCCAGGAGCTGAAACTGGATATTCAAAATGCAACGAATAACTCGGCGGAACTGGGATATTACTACAACGAAAATAAAGACGAGATCGAATCGTTTGATCAGCTGCCGATTTTACCTGTATTTATGTATACGATTCACTTTTAGCCAAAAGCTTAAAGCTTAAGGCAGAAAGCTAAGGAGCGCGACCAGGTGTGATTGCCTATAAGCCACACACAGCTTTAAGCTTTTTACTTTCTGCTTTAAGCCTTCCTTTCTATTTCCTTCAAATTCTCCATTTTCTTGTTCCTCAGAAAGCCTGTGATGTCTTCAAAGTGTTCCTTGATCCGCTTGTTTCCGAATTCAAAAACTTTGTTCGCGAGACCATCCAGAAAATCCCGGTCGTGGGATACCAGAATAAGCGTTCCGTCAAAGGCCTTCAGCGCTTCCTTTAAAATGTCTTTGGTCTTTATATCAAGGTGATTGGTGGGCTCGTCCAGGATAAGCAAATTGACCGGCTGTAGCAATAGTTTGATCATGGCAAGGCGTGTTCTTTCTCCGCCCGAAAGCATCCTGACCTTTTTATCGATGGTTTCGCCGCTGAACATAAAAGCGCCAAGGATGTCTTTGATTTTTGTACGAATATCTCCTTCAGCAATTTGATCTATTGTTTGAAATACTGTGAGATCCTGATCCAACAGTGACGCTTGATTCTGCGCAAAATAGCCGATCATAGAATTGTGACCAACCTGAAGTGAACCATCAAAATCAATTTCGCCCATGATCGCTTTAACGAGCGTTGATTTTCCTTCGCCATTCTTCCCTACAAACGCAACTTTTTCACCCCGTGATATTGTAAACGTTGCATCCTTGAACACGACATGGTCCCCGTATCTTTTACCTAAACCATCCACAATCACCGGGTAGCTACCCGACCTTGGCGCCGGTGGAAACTTTAGGTTTAGAGCCGATGTATCGACCTCATCCACTTCTACGATCTCCATCTTCTCAAGCATCTTTACCCGTGATTGCACCTGGAGCGTTTTCGAATAGGTCCCTTTAAACCGTTCGATAAATTCCTGGATTTCGGCAATTTGTTTTGCCTGGTCATCGAACTGCTTTTGTTGCTGCTCTCGTCGTTCTTTTCGTAACTGCAGATAATGGGAATAGTTGGTCTTGTAATCGTAAATCCGGCCCATCGTGATTTCGATGGTTCGGTTGGTTAAGTTATCGACAAACGTTTTGTCGTGGCTGATCACGATTACGGCTTTTGCATTGTTGATTAAAAATTCTTCCAACCATTGAATAGACTCGATGTCCATATGGTTCGTCGGTTCATCCAGCAGGATAAGGTCAGGCTTTTGCAGCAGTATCTTGGCAAGTTCGATGCGCATGCGCCATCCGCCGCTAAACTCGGAAGTGGGCCGCGTAAAGTCCGATCGTACGAATCCCAAACCCATCAGCGTTTTTTCCACTTCAGCGTCAAAGTTTATTTCCTCGATCGAGTAGTATTTTTCACTTAGTTCCGAGACCTGTTCGATTATCTTGGAATATTCATCAGACTCATAATCAGTGCGGGTTTCCAACTGACGATTAAGGTCCTCCATTTGCTGTTTCATTCCCAGGATCTTTGAAAACGCCTTGGAAGCCTCTTCAAAGACGGTTGCGTCATCCTTGGTCAGCAGGTGTTGTGGCAAATAGGCAATTATGGCGTCCTTTGGCGCAGAAATCTTTCCCCTGGTCGGCTTGTTAGCGCCGGCGATAATCTTTAACAAGGTTGATTTTCCCGCGCCATTCTTGCCCATGAGGGCAATTCTATCGTTTTCGTTGATGTTAAATGTGATGTTGCTAAACAGTGCAGACCCATTAAATTCAACACTAACCGCGTCAACTGAGATCATGGTGTATAAAATAAGGCGGCAAAGATAATCGGCTTGTCTAACAGTTGAAAATTTATCATCTGGCCGTCTCGTTAAATCGATATTTCCACAAAATCCCCGCCAAGGGTCTGAAGAAAAGATCCGCTCGGATTCTACTGCTCGTAAGAGACGGTAAGTGTTATCTACACCGCGGGTTGAACTATACGCAAGCGCTGCAAAAAAAATATGGTTTATTAAATTACAAAAATTTAATATTGATTCATGGCTTTCAAAACTTCCCTCACGCTCCTGATGAGCGCAATTATTGTCGCGTGCAATCCAGGTGGGAAGGAACATCCATCCAAGGATGAAGTGCCTGGAATTTACATCAATACGTATAGCGTTGATGTTATTGATCCAGTGACCGGCGAAACAATGGGATCCCGGGAAGTCCGTGATACAATATTTGTAAAAGCCGAAGGCGCCGACTTTGAAGTAAAGAACAGGAAATGGCTTCGGAACGATTACGATAATGCAGGATGGGTAGACTCCATGCAAGGGGAAATCGAGCCGATGAAAACCTACCGGGCGCAGTACGATCGAGAAACAGGTACATTGTGGCCGGCAGCCGCCGATAACAATATTGACAGACCACCATTATTCCTTGAAGATAAGAAGATACATTGGGGCGAACTTCGCGCGTTGGAATATCTGAAGGTGGGAGACTCAACCAAAATGATGTGATCGAAATTTCCTGATGGTGCTTAAGGTTCGTTGTTTTCTCTTCGAATTGCGTTATCGAGTAAATTCTTTGTCAAGCGTTGGATGCGGGGGTCCTCTTTTGCATATGCCACGATTTTTTTCCCAAGATCGCCTTGGTTGTTGACCGGTGTTTGAAATCCCGGCGGTGTTGAAAGCGCCAGGTTCCAAAAACAGGTGCCTGCATTAAACACAAAATTTCCCTTTGGGCCTGCATAGATCGTGACCGCATGGTCCGGCGGATTTTCATTGGCGAATTTGTTGGGAAGGATCTTACCTGACCCCACCACGATCAGGCTGGAATCCTTTTTCACTGGAAAGCCATGGTATTCCCAGCCGATCAATTCCTTTGTGGCGTCGCCATCTTTTATGCCCGTCCCTTCAAACAACCAATGGCCGGTATTTTTCCATACGATATCCCCGTATCCTACGCCGTAGGATGACGAACCCATTAAATCCTCCTCGTCGTTCATCTCGCGTTGTGGCAGCCGCCCTGTGATGCGGTTGGGCCGCCCATCCCAGGACTTGTCGAGATACACAACACCGTCAACGGAATTACCACAAAGGAATAAGAGGTCGACACCTTCATCCCGTGCGCGCGCCACGTTTGCCACCATGGTGGGTGTCCAGTATTCGTCGTGCCCCACCGACAGGTAAGCCTGGGTTCTTAACAGACCATCGGGGTCCGCATGCGTATCCGTTTCCGAGATATATGTTACGTCGTAACCTTCTTTTTCCAGCCAGTACGCCAACGGAAATTCCCACAGCAGAAACTCGCCAGAACCATTGGAAAGCGGAGCAAAATCCATAGGCAGCGCGTTGATATAAAGGGCGTAGGGGCGATCGAAACTGATCCTGGCACCGTTTGTATTCACCCATGGCTTCTGCCCTTCGTCGTACATAGCGTGCCAGTAGGGCCAACGGTTATAGGCTTGCCACGTCATGTCCGAGCACTGAAAAAGAACGTCGGCCTTGCGTTTATCCTTCAGCACAAAGATAACATACGACTGGCTGCTATCCTGGGTGGTCAGCTTCCCAAGATATACTCCGCTAACCCATTCCCGCGGAATGACCATGGAATAAGCAGTGTCCCATTTGCATTCTACAAGATTATTTTTTCCGGCAACCGGTACCGTTTGGGGTTTTCCGTTCAGCGAACCCACCGACTTCATGAGCCGCCCGCCTTTTCCTCCATAGTAGCCCATTCTGTAAATGTCTATGGTATATGCGCGTGCCGGATCAGTGCTGACAAAAATGTTTAATGTATCGCCGGAAGTATAGCTTGCCTTTGAACAAAATCCTTCGATCTCAGCACGCCTGCAGTATTGATGATCGGGATAATCACAATGTTTCTCAGGAACGTCAATCAGCCATTCCGTTGTGCCTTCGTTGGCATTTTCGATTACGATGCTATTTTTTTCCGACATGGCCGCTTTTTCGTCCGTTTTAAGCCGGCAACCTGTCATGAGGACCATTCCAATAAATATCAACCATGAAATCTTCATTCTGACTATTGTTTAATATTGTCGATATGATTTTAAGTAAGCTAGTCCGGCACAACAATCACCTATCATATCAAGTATTCATCGGCTGATTACGTCAAGGGATTTCGTTTCTTTTGATCGACTCAACCTACACCATTTTCGCAACGCGATCGCCCGGTCAGCTGGTCCTGAACCGCAGCAATAGTAAATATACCTAAACGAAAAGGACATGACCGCACTGTGACCATCTTTCCACCGCCGATATTTAACCCTTTACCATGGTCTGCTTTGGCTGGGAGAGCGGGACGGTAACAGAAGTGATCAAGCCCGCCAATGCTTTTTTGTCTCCGACATCCCAAAAAAGCTGCGTCGTAAAGAAAGAATCTCTAATCATCCATTTCAAAGACGAAACAACTGCAGAACCCGGTAGCACGCAGAAAACAAGGTATGCACGAAAGTTTTGTTTTTGCTTTCCGACTTCTTGTCGTTCCTTAACATTTGGAAGGCGCGCCTCCAGCCAGAAACTAGAAACTAATTTGTATAATTGAACGTGAATAACAGACTTGTAAAATTTTCTCTTTTTCTTTTGCTCGCTGGCATTAATGTAAGCGCTGTCTACGCGCAGGACGACAATCCGCAGCATCTTAAAATACTGGTCCTGGCTGAAAGCGGCGGGCACCATATCGAATTCACTCGCGCAGCAAAGCCGTGGTTGAATCAGCTTGCTGATGAAAATCGTTTTGCTGTTGATTATATTGAAAAAACCGATATGATCGACAGTACTTACCTGGCGCAGTATCAGCTTTTCCTTCAATTGGATTTTCCTCCGTATGGATGGACCGAAAAAGCATCAAAAGCATTTGAGACTTATATCTCGCAGGGAAAGGGAGGATGGATTGGATTGCATCACGCTACGTTGTTGGGCGAGTTTGACGGACATACGATGTGGAACTGGTTTTCTGACTTTATGGGAGGGATCAGGTTCAAAAATTATATTCCAACGTTTGCCAGCGGGGAGGTCAGCACCGAGGATTCAACGCACCCGGTGATGAAAAACGTTCCGACCTACTTTACCATAGAAAGGGAGGAATGGTATACCTATGATAAAAGTCCCAGAAAGAATGTAAAGGTCCTGGCGAGTGTAAATGAAAATACCTATGAACCTCCTTCTGAAATCCGGATGGGAGATCATCCGGTTATTTGGACCAACCCATCCATGCCCGCGCGGAACGTGTACATATTTATGGGCCATTCGCCCGAGCTGTTCAGCAATCAGAATTTCACCATGATCTTGAAAAATTCGATCTTATGGGCAATGGGAAAATAATTGCTGTTTTGCGGATTTCCGATATTTTGCAACCCTGTTTGAATTTGCCGACTCACTCAACCGAATAACACTATGCGAATAGCATTGCTCTTGATCCTTCTGACATCTCACTCGTTCGCTCAGGACAAAAATCCGTGGAACGGAAAAAAGTGTGCTGTTGTGCTCACTTATGACGACGCCTTGAACGTTCACCTGGATAATGTCGTACCGGCATTGGATTCCTTAAATCTCAAGGGCACGTTTTATCTCTCTGGATATTTTCCGGGATGCCGCAATCGATTGGCAGACTGGAAAGTGGCTGCTCAGCGTGGTCATGAGCTGGCAAATCACACGTTGTTCCACCCCTGTACCGGCAACGTAAAAGGACGAGAGTGGGTAAAAGCCGATTATGACCTGAGCAATTATACGATGCAACGGTTGTTGGATGAGCTAAGGATGACCAATGTGCTGTTGGAATCTCTGGACGGAAAAAAGTCACGGACCTTCGCATACCCATGCGGGGATACAAAAATCGGAGACGAGTCATACATCGATAAAATCAAAAATGATTTTGTATCAGCACGTGGCGTGAAAAGTGAAATGTCGAAGATTAATAACATCGATTTGTTTGACGTGCCTGCGTATGGCATTAACGGAGAATCGGGCGAACAACTCATTGCCTTGGTACAAAAGGCCGTTCAGGAAAACGCCCTTTTAGTTTTTCTCTTCCACGGAGTAGGGGGTGAGCACGGGTTGAACGTTTCCTTGCCGGCACATCGGCAACTGCTTCATTATCTTAAAAAGTATGAGAAGGAAATTTGGGTCGCTTCATTTCATGACGCTACTGAATTTGCTCGTCAGTATAACAGTTCAAAATGAAAGCACTCCGGCGCGCGTAAACGTTGTCGGGAAGGCCCTTTAGACTCGCCTAAACCGGTTAATAAGAAAGTTAAAATTATTAACCAATTCGCATTACTTTTGTAGCGGAACCCATTTTTACTGGCACGAAATCGAAACCTACCATGCTGATCTTTTATGCAGATGACGATCCTGTGGACCTGGTATTTTTTACCCGGGCATTGAAAAGAATCGACCCGACGATTTCTTGCGTCACGGCAAATGATGGTGTGGAAGCACTGGATAAATTATTTGGTCAGACGAATAAGCCCGATGCAATTTTTATCGACCTGTATATGCCTCGGCTTGACGGAATAGAATGCGTCATTGCCATCAAGCGCAATAAGGATTTTAAGAAAATTCCGATTATCATCATTTCAAATGCTATCAACAAAAAAGAAGTAGACCAATTCAATCGTCTGGGAGTCTATTACTTTCTATCCAAGTCGACATTTGAAGATCTGGAAGCCTCGCTACGGAATATCATTAACACTCTGCCAGCACAGTAGTTACAACGGTATCGCTAGGATATTATTCAGACTGGCGATCCCGGAAGGTATGATGGCTTCTGAGGTTCCCTTACGTTTGAAAGAATGTGGTGCTCCCGTCATCCCCGAGGCTGTTATCGTGCGAACGAGGTTCGAGTGACCATCTTTCTCGCATTTAAAAAAATCTTGAAAAAATGATGAGAAAGAGGCTTTGTTTGCCTCCTTGCTGGTACAACCAACCGCAAAAAAATGATACACGCCATTAAAAAAAGGTTTTTTCGCCGGTCATCCTTGAAAAGTCATTTTGCATATCTTAGTTGTAGACAATAACTTCTAAAATTTTCATTAACGCTATGTCAAAACTACATCACCTACTTATCCTGATAACATCACTCGCGTGTTGCTTTGGTGTGGATGCACAGCAAATTTCAAAAGAGGAACTTCTTTTCCTCACGCCGGAATGGAAGGGTGAACGCTTTTCCGACGGAAGACCCAAGGTGCCTGATGCAATTCTGGATCGGATGAGACTTGTAACACTTGAGGAAGCATGGGCTGTACTTCGAAATGAAAATTACAAGCATCAGTACGATGAGGGTTGGATGGTTATAAACCCCGACAGCATACTCGTTGGTAGAGCTGTTACGGCGATTTTTGTTCCGGGACGGCCGGACATCCATCGCGTAATTGACGACAAGGGTCATACAAAAGATAAGCGCGTGAAGTCGCAAAATTCGTGGACAATCGATATGCTGGTCAAGCGCGATGTTTACGTGGTTGACCAATTCGGTGCGCATGAAGACGGTCCAACGATTGGGGACAATCTTGGCAATTCGATATACACGAAAACGGGCAACGGTGTAGTTTACGACGGAGCCTTGCGTGACATCAATGGGCTGAAGGAGATCGGTTCGTTCACTTCATTTTTCCGGACTTACCATCCCTCGCATCACTTGAACAATCCTGACGGGGAATTAAATACAACATTAGTCGGCATCAACAGGCCAACACGGATTGGTAAAGCTACGGTGATGCCTGGCGACGTCGTGTTGGGCAGAGACGGAGGTGTCATGTTCATTCCACCGCACCTTGCGGAAAAAGTTGTGAAGACCTCAGAGATCGTCAGGCTCCGCGATATGTTTGGCCATCAACGGCTGCGCGAACAAAAATATACACCAGGCCAGATCGATTCCAGGTGGTCACCGGAAATTGAGAAAGATTTCTCCGCATGGCTTAACGAGCATATCAACGACCTTCCAGTCCCAAAAGAACAGATTCAGGAAATGTTGAAATCGCGCACTTGGTGACTTCAATCCTCCAGGCTACTGAAGTATGTTGGCTATAAAAAGTAAACCTATTATCAAAACATTCTAATTACTTAAGACAATGATTAATTCCAACTCCAGACGTTCTTTCATAAAGAAGAGTGCACTTGCTGCAGGATTTATGGCGCCGATAGCCACGTACGCCCAGGGACTCGAGACTGCTCTCGACAAGTCGACCAAAACTTTGTCGAAGCCATCCGATCTAAAGATCACTGAAATCAAATGTGGCTATATTAGAAACGGACACAGTCTTTTTGTAAAGATTTATACCAATCAGGATATCTGGGGCTGTGGGGAAGGTGTTGATGCTGTGCCTGGCACTTACCACCTGGTCAAAATGTTTGAAGCCAGGATTAAAGGAAAAAGTCCCTTGAATGTCAACCGTCTTTTTGAAGATATTCGTCGTTCGGGCTTTTTTGAGGGAGCGCAGTCGGGCATGTATGTTTCCGTGTTAACAGCTGTCGAAAGTGCCCTTTGGGATTTAGCGGGAAAAGCGCTTAACCTTCCCGTTTACCAGCTCTTGGGGGGAAAATTCAGAGACAAGATTCGGGTTTATTGTGATACCGCTCTTTATCAAAACAATCTTCCAACTCCGGAAGATTTTGCAAAGAGTGCGTCGGAGGCAAAAAAAATGGGCTTCAACGCAATTAAGTTTGACCTTGACCAGCGGAACGACCCCGCGAAGTACGATTTATACAACTGGACGGCTAGTCCAGGGGAACTGCAGCGCATGGTCGACCAGGTGACCGCTGCACGAGAGGCCGTCGGACCGATGACTGACATTTGTTGTGATATGCACGGCCGTTATGATTTTCCTACAGCACAGCAAGTCGCTAAACGACTTGAACCTTTAAACCTGATGTGGCTGGAGGAACCGATCCCGGCTGAAAATGTGGAAGCTTACAAACTAATAACTGATTCCACGAGCACGCCGATTTGTGCGGGTGAAAATCATTATTTAGCATATGGCTTCAGGCGAATGCTGGAGATAGGCGCAGTAGACATCATTATGCCTGACCTGCAAAAGGCTGGAGGTATAGGAGAAGGTCAACGAATTGCAAACCTTGCCAACTTATACTATGTGCCTTTCGCACCACACATGGTTGCCTCGTTCCTGGGAGCAATGGCCGCATGTCATGTCTGCGCCTCGGTCCCTAATTTTATGATATTAGAGTGGCAAATTTATTTTCATACCAACCCCATGTTTAAGGAGATTGTCAAGTTTGACGGACCGATGGTTGAAAACAGTTTTATCACCCTTTCTGAGAAACCAGGTATTGGCGTTGAGATCAATGAAGAAGGGATGAAAAAGTACGCCACGCCCGGTATACCATTCTTTGCATAACGATCTTCCGGCTCGTTCATGTTTAGATTGATGTTATGAGATAGTCCGCCGCCTGGCGGATTGTTTCATAACGCTGCTTTTAAGCGGCGGGCCACCCGCTTTGCTTATGCCTTGCCGTTGAGGCTATCCCTTCAAGTCTGCTAGGTCGGTTAGCCACATTGTCACCGTCTCTCGAGAGATTATAGAAAGCCCACTAAAGCTCAAAAGTTGCAGGTATTTGCAGACACAACAGGTTTGCGACTTTTTTACATTATACTATCTTGCCGCAAAGTATTAATGGTGTGACTATGTTTGGTTTTACAGGGCACAAAGGGTTCTTAGACGACCCGGTTGTCTTAAACTCAAGCGTAATCTCACCTTTTCCGGCCTTCTATGAAAATTGATCATCAATTAACACTCTCATCGCTTAGCGCGTCAATCGATCGTTTTTGGGAACTCTCAGGAGACAAAATCCTGGCAATTGAAAAAAACTTTGACGTAAAAAAAGGAGCACCGGTGTTTACGGTAAATGGTAAGTATACAACACGGGGTTGGACGGAATGGACACAGGGATTCCAATATGGTTCTGCGTTGCTTCAGTATGATGCGGTTGGCGATAAAGAATTCCTGGACATCGGCCGCACGAACACCATCGAACGCATGGCTCCGCACCTGACGCATCATGGTGTGCATGATCACGGCTTCAACAACATAAGCACCTATGGAAATCTGCTGCGGCTCATGCAAGAAGGAAAGATTCCTGCCAATGAAAATGAAAAAAATTTTTATGAACTGGCCTTAAAAGTCAGTGGCGCAGTTCAAGCCATGCGTTGGACGTCCATTAAAGACGGTGGCTTCATATATTCCTTTAATGGACCCCAATCCTTGTTCGTGGATACGGTGCGTTCCTGCCGCATCGTCCTGGCAAGTGCGGCATTGGGCCACGTATTGCAAGGGGAAAACGATAAGAAAATCAGTTTGCTTGAGCGCGCTGTGGGTCACCTGCTGGCGACTGGGAAATATTCGGTTTTTTATGGCGAAGGACGAGACGTGTATGACGTTCGCGGCAGAACGGCGCATGAGTGCATATTCAACGTCAATGACGGTAATTATCGTTGCCCGAATTCGCAGCAAGGGTACAGTGGATTCACAACCTGGACCCGGGGACTGGCGTGGGCCGTTTGTGGTTTTGCCGAAGCGCTTGAGTATTTCCAAAATTTTGAAGAGCAAGACATCCAATCGTTGATAGCTAAAAACGATCTGCAGGAAAAATTGCTGCGTGCAGCAAAAGCCACCGCCGATTATTTCATCGAACAGACAGCAACGGATGGTATACCGTATTGGGATACGGGAGCTCCCGGCCTAGTGCACCTTGGCAATTATCTCAACAAAGTTTCTGATCCTTACAACGACCATGAACCGGTTGACAGCTCAGCCGCGGCGATCGCTGCGCAGGGATTGTTACGCCTTGGAAATTACCTCCGCACGGCTGACAGCAAAAGTTCGGCTCATTATACGCAAGCTGGTCTTACTGTAACAAGAACACTACTTTCGGATGCGTATCTTTCATTATCACCCGGTCATGAAGGTCTTGTTCGTCATTCTGTATATCACCGTCCCAACGGGTGGGATAATGTTCCAGAAGGAAGGAAGGTACCGTGCGAAGAGTCGAGCATGTGGGGCGATTATCATGCGCGTGAATTGATGCTATACCTCACCAAACAGATCAAAAAGGAACCATACTATGTTTTTTTCAGGAGATAGCTTAAAGTGCGAGATACTGAACTTTTGTTTTTAACCTCATGAACCAATGGCTAAACACAAACCCAAATACAAACGGATAGCGCAACTAAAGACAGCCGCGGATTTTCGTGAATATCTCACAAGCCTTGGCATTGATCTCCCTTTTGATGAAACCTTACTTCCTGCTGACCAGTCACCCTATCAAAAAACATTCAACTTGAATTCAGGAAGGGTGATTGGAAACCGTTTCTGCATCTTGCCGATGGAGGGGTGGGATGGTACGCCTGACGGAAGGCCGTCAGAATACACGAAGCGGCGTTGGAAGAACTTTGCCATAAGTGGTGCTAAGTTATTATGGGGATGTGAAGCGGTGGCGGTTCGTCATGACGGAAGAGCAAATCCTAATCAGCTGTTAATCGATGCTTCGCGTTTGGATGAATACAAAAAACTCTTTGAAAACATTTACACCGACCATCATGAAAGATTTGGAAAGACCGATGACCTGGTTGTAGGGTTTCAGTTGACGCATAGCGGAAGGTTTTGCAAGCCCAATGATCAAAAGAAGATGGAGCCGCAGATCCTTTATCCACATCCCGTCTTAAACAAAAAATACGGACTGCCCGACGCCTATCCGGTCATGACGGATGATGACATAGACAGGTTAGTAGAGGACTTTGTGAAAGCTGCTGTATTAACGCAACGGGCCGGATTTCATTTTATCGATCTCAAACACTGCCATGGTTATCTGGGCCATGAATTTTTAAGCGCACGTTCCAGGCCGGGAAAATACGGAGGGAGTTTTGAAAATCGAACGCGCTTCTTAACCTCCATTGTACAAGGTGTCAGGGCAGAGGCGCCAGGATTGGAAATTGGCGTGCGCTTTAGCGCGTTCGATTGGATTCCATTTGTGCAGGCGGAAGATCAGGTTGGAGTTCCAGCTAAATTTGACGGCAACTATCCATTTACGTTTGGAGGTAGTCCAGATGGGCTGGGAGAGGACTTGACGGAAACCTACCAGTTCCTGAACCTGCTGCGGTCACTGGGTATACAGCTCGTCTGTATCACGGCGGGTAGCCCCTATTACAATCCACATATCCAGCGGCCCGCATTGTTTCCCCCATCGGACGGTTACCAACCGCCGGAAGATCCGCTCGCCGGGGTAGCCCGGCAGTTGCGCGTCACCGGTCAAATCAAGAAAGACTTCCCGGATCTCGTTATTGTTGGGTCCGCTTATTCTTACCTGCAGGAATGGCTTCCGCATGTCGGGCAATATATTCTTAACAACAACCTGGCGGATTTCGTCGGCCTTGGCAGAATGGTGTTGTCGTATCCCGAACTTCCGGATGATATTTTAAACGGTCATCCTTTCAAGCGAGATAAGATCTGCCGTACGTTTTCCGACTGTACCACGGCCCCACGAAACGGAATGATTTCCGGATGTTTTCCTCTGGACCCGTATTACAAGGCGCTGCCGGAGGCTGCCAGGTTAAAAGAGATCAAAAAAGAATAAAGCATGGCGAAGGTAGCACTCATCACAGGCGGAAGCCGCGGAATTGGTTTGGGGATTGCCGAAGCATTGGCGAAGCAAGGGTATAACCTGGCCATCAACGGCGTTCGCAACGAGGCGGAAACAGAAGAGCAATTGAAACCGCTGAAGGACCTTGTTGAAGTCGTGTATTGCCAGGGGAACATCGGTGACTTAAACGAGCATCAGCAAATTGTTGCAACGGCTCTTTCTCGTTTCAAAACCATCGATGTGTTGGTAAATAATGCGGGAGTCGCGCCAAAGACTCGAAAAGACATCCTGGACCTAGACGAAGACGCCTTCGATCGCTTGCTGGATATCAACCTTAAGGGTACTTTTTTCCTTACCCAGTACGTTGCCCGGCAAATGCTTAAGGAAAAAAATGAGAACGCCTCTTATCATCCCTGCATCATTACCATTACGTCAATGTCTGCCGAAGTTGCCTCCGTCAACAGGGCTGAATATTGCATGTCCAAAGCGGCGCTCAGCATGATGACAAAGTTATTCGCGACGCGGCTTGCGGATGCCAGTATTCCGGTTTATGAAGTGCGTCCAGGGATCATTCAGACAGATATGACGGCTGGTGTGAAGGAAAAATATGACACGCTCATTGCCGGCGGGTTAACGCTTGAGAAGCGTTGGGGTACCCCTTCCGATATCGGTAAAATCGTGGCAGCCTTGGCAAACGGAGATATTCCATATTCTACCGGTCAGGTTATCGCGGCCGACGGCGGGCTGACCATTCAGCGCCTGTAGGCTCTCTTTTCAATTCAAAATGAAAAAGCTTTAGGGGTGCCCTTGGCTATTTCACGAGGCTCATAAAGGTTGCTCCAAGGTTTTCAGAGATAATTTTCCGGTAGCCGACACTGTTCCTGTATTCAGGCGTTAGGAATTCTTTCAACAGAACATCCCAATCACTCTGCTTTGACATAATGAACCCGAGTTCCTCCACAATTCCCACATCGACCATTTGTCGTTTGACGGGAAGTTTCTTATGCACCACATCGACAAATTCTGTAAAGTCTATGATGGTGAACAGCTTTGGGTTGCTTATAAGATTATTTATTATCGTGGGACCGCTGACTTCCTGTGAGATCTTCAGCGTAGGCATATACTCGGCTTTCAGCTTTTCAACATACTGTACATGGGTGCTTCCAGCGATTACCTGTGCAGAGAAATCGGGAAACTTTTGCTGCAGTTCCTTTAAGCTTGTGAGCGAGGGTGCTTTGTTATTCGTCAGCATCACTTGCCGGTTGGACATGTAGGGAGGCGAAAACTTGAGAATTTTTTTTCGCTCGTCCGTTATGGTTGTATTGGTTACGCCCAGGATGTTTGGAGTATGTTGCGCCGTTGACAGGAATTCTGAAAAGACGGGAATTTCGGCGGCATATTTAATTGTGACCTGCTTTCCATGTTTCTCTTTGACATATCGGGCAAAATCAGCGAGAATATCGACGCACACACCTTTCACCTTTCCATCTTTGTCTTTAAAGACAAGACCAAATTGCTCGCTGTATACCACTGTGAGAACGCCAGAGCCATTTGTTTTGACGGTTGCCCAACTATCGCCCTGATACTTTTGTGAAAATGAAAAATGAGAAATGAATCCGAGAACTAAGAAAACAGTAAGTCTGGAAACCATCGTGAAATTTTTTAGTTACTAAATATAGGCGGGAATTATAATTAATAAAAGAAGTGCAGCTCCTTGGTGCGTCGGGCGGTGATATAGGCCGTTGTAATTGTGAGATACAACTGAAGGGCACATACCCATAATCGGCTACTCAAAACAATTTTAGGAATATCCTTTACAAATGGTATGCAATACTCTATATTAATGAGCCGGAATGGAAGAAGACTTCCAATTTGACGTTCAGTGATTCGCTAGGCGCAGACGAAGATCTGGCGGGCTGCGGAAGATCAATAAATGTTTAAAAAAGATTCAACCATTGGATCGATCTCCCGTTAGCATTCAATAAAAATGTGGACTGCAAATTAGACACAGTAACACGTAACCTATGCATTACCCGATTGAGATATTTAAAAGGTATCTCCCTTTCGAAATTCTGACTATTGACACTGCCCAAGCGCAACCCAAATAATTATAAAGACAATGATGGTTCCGAAACAACCACCACCTAATTTTTTTGCGCCGTAGCCAGCAATAAGTCCTCTGAATAAATTGTTCATCGCTTAATTTTAGTTAAAGAAAGTTTTAATCCAACTTAAACACGCGAAAAGACATTTCGGCCACCAAAAGAAGAAAAAAAATCAAAAAAATATATCTATAAACCAATTAACACATGAAAATGAAAATTATCGCTGGCTTAGCTTCAGCATTTTTTCTTAGTACCACGGCATTTTCCCAGCAATATCTTACGCAGGTCAAACCTGTTGATAGCAAAACATGGGGATATGCCAATGAAAAGGGCGAGATCGTGATCAAGCCACAATTCGAGAAGTGTCACAAATTCTCAGCTGATGGCCTTGCTCCGATTTACGATACAAAAGCGAAACAATATTACTTTATCAATACAAAAGGCGAAAGAGTTAATACGGAGGTGAAAGAGTTCAAATTGATTGATCGCTTTGGTTTTGACCTTGAAGGATTTAACGACGGATTAATTCCCATCCGTCAGGGAGAGAAATGGGGATACTTGAACACCGAAGGGAAGCTGGCAATACCGGCGAAGTATGATCACGTAACCGGATTTAGCAATGGCCACGCGATCGCTACGCTGAGTAAGAAATTTATTATTCTCAATACCAGCGGAGAAGAATCACCTGTTGAGGGCGGAGGCGTCTTAGATGTGAAGGAATTTTCGGAAGGACTTGCACCCTTTAGGGCGGCTGACAAGAAATTCGGATATGTAGATGCCAGCGGAAAGGTTGCCGTGAAACCACAGTTTGAAAGTGTAGGCTACTTTGTCGACGGGCTAGCGTGGGCTAAGACCGGTGACGACAAGGTTGGCTACATCAACAAAACTGGCGAATGGGTTATAAAGCCTCAATTTAATGTCGGAAAAGAATTCGATCCATCCACGGGGTTGGCAAGGATCAAGACCGGCGACGACTGGGGATACGTTAATAAAAACGGTGAAGTGACCAAGGTTGACACGGAAAGCTGGGGCGACTTTTCAGATGGGCTCGCGGAAGGAAAAAAAGGCGGTAAGGTTGGCTTCTACAACAGCAAGGGTGAGTGGGTCATCAAACCCCAATTCGAAGGTACCCGTGCCTTCAAAAACGGTTACGCAGCAGCAAAGCAGAATGATAAATGGGGTATGATCGACAAAGAGGGCAATTGGGTTATTCAGCCTTCATACGACAGAATAATGGATATGGAACTGGTGAAATAGCCTACGTGCGCTCCTGACACCTCGTTAGAAAATAGCAATCTCAATTTGTGGAGATCACAGTTTGGTTCTGAAATGGGTTTGACCCGTTTCAGGACAAACTGGTTTTGACCACGTGAGCCCTCAGCACTAACTTTTCTCTCCGGTAACGGCTGTCCTACACCGCGAACACTCTAATATTTCTGCAGCTTGGGATTTACCTCGTCAATGTAGCCGAAGATGCCCGCCTTCAGGTTGTAAAGATTTTTGAATCCAAACTTGTCCTCCAACTCGCGGATTGCCTTCGCGCTTCTATTTCCGGTCTTGCAATGGATAATTACCTTTTTCTTTCGGTCAATTTTGTCGGCATGCTGCGCAACCACGCCAAGGGGAATTAATTCGGCGCCCAGGTTTACAATATCGTATTCATGCTGTTCCCTGACATCGATGAATTGAAAGTCTTCGCCACGAACCTGCCAGTCCTGCAACTCTCTCACTGATATTTCTTTCACTGGCCGCTCCACGGCTTTCATTCCACAGAATTGCTCGTAGTCAATAAGCTCTTTAATGGTTGGATTTGTACCGTTCAGCGGATTTGATGGATTGCGTTTAAGGTTAAAAGTTCTCGCTTCGAAGTTCAACGCGTCAAAAATGAAAAAACGACCACTTAATATTTCGCCGACACCGGTAATAACTTTAATGACTTCAAGGGCCTGAAGGCTTCCAATAATACCCGGTAGCACCCCCAGAACTCCGCCTTCCGCGCAGCTGGGCACAAGACCCGGAGGCGGCGGCGTCGCATACAGGTCACGGTAGTTTGGCCCAACTTCACCTTTGTTGTTTGTGTAATTGAAAACCGACACCTGCCCTTCAAATTGAAAGATCGAAGCATAGACGTTGGGTTTGCCCATTAAGACACAGGCGTCATTTACCAAATAACGTGTAGGGAAGTTATCTGTGCCGTCTGCGACTACATCGTAATCCTTAATAAGATCCAGCGCATTTTTTGAGGTAAACTGAACCTTGTGTACGTGAATGTCAATATAGGGATTTAAGGATTGAAGCCTTTGTTTTGCAGCTTCCGCTTTGGACTTTCCAACTTCGTTAACACCAAACAAAACCTGGCGTTGCAGGTTGCTGTCGTCCACGACATCAAAATCAACGATACCAATGGTGCCAACCCCAGCAGCCGCAAGATACAGGAGCACAGGACTGCCAAGCCCTCCTGAACCGATAACTAATACTCTGGCTGCTTTTAACTTTTTCTGTGATTCGAGCCCGAATTCCTTAATAATTATATGACGGTTGTATCGGGCTAGTTCTTCTTTTGAAAATTGTATTTCCTCGTGGTTCATGCTGTTGATCGTTATTGGGGCGCGCCACCGGCAATGGCTGGTACGATGCTAACAGTGGCATTTTCCATAACTACAGTTTGTTCGCGTTGTAAGTTCCGGATATCGTCGTCGTTGACAAAAATATTGATGAACGAGGGAACGCTCCCGTTGGCGTCCAATAAATGTTTCTTTAGGTCGGGAAATTCGGAGGTCAATTTTTGAATCATATCCGATACGGTTTTAGCCTGAACAGTCAGCCGTACTTTGTTGTTCGTAAATTTACGCAGCGGAGTTGGGATGATTACGGTAGCCATGAATCTGTTGATTGATATTGATAATTGATAAAGTTTCTTCTTCAAACCCAAAATCGTCCTTCAAAGTCCACGACCTGATTGCCTCAACCGTGTTTTCAACGACAGAAAGAATGACATAGGAGAAATAGGGCTGGGCTGCTACGCGATCATATTCGGACGGAGTAGCGGGAAAGTCAACATGCGAATGATAGACCCCTAGCAGCTTAAGGTGATGCTGAGCGGCAAAATTTTCGGCGTCGATGTAGTCCGATGCCGAGATCTCAAAACTTGATCGCTTATTTAACGGCGAAATATTTTTTGCAGACATCATGGCTGTAACTGTGCGGACGTTGCCTTCCTCTTCCAGGCCAAATATGAAGCCACAACACTCTTCGTCGCTAAACTGAACAGCGGCCTTCATTTGGTCGGCAATGATTGGGTAAAATAGAAGCATGTAAAGTATTAGCGTTAAGATTTGGTTTACGGTAAAAAAATTAGCTTTAATTAATATGTCCTATGCCTGGATTTTTAAATTCTTAACTTGATCATAATATTCAGTTCCTTCGAGTGAGTCAAACATCATTGGTATGATTGCGCCATAGTCAGAGACTTTGGCTTTTTCAACCTCAAGGAATTTCGGCTGCAGTCCCCAATTAAGGATGTCTACAGTATTTTGTTTGTTAACGTTTCCAAGAGAACTCTTGACGATGTCT
This sequence comes from Chryseolinea sp., assembly GCA_036374515.1. Lineage (GTDB taxonomy): Bacteria > Bacteroidota > Bacteroidia > Cytophagales > Cyclobacteriaceae > Chryseolinea. The sequence goes on from DASUTP010000660.1 coordinate 23,212, forward strand.
TTCAACTCGTTGATGAGCACTGCTTTTGTTTCAATTTCACCGGACACACGCTCCAGTTTGCAGATTGCTTTTTGTATGACCTTCTCAGGTGCCGAACAGATGTGTGATATCACAATATCCTCGTCTTCATTTAGCCTCCTGAATTTGTTTTCGTAGACGTTGATCAGCAGGTTGAGTTCACAGGGGTTGGACCAATCCATTTGTCCCCTGAAAAACTTTTCTGTATAGCCTAACGGATTGCCTATGAAAACTACGGGGATATTTCTGCGCGTTTTTTTGATATAATACAACGCAACCTCTAGGCTCTCTACCGGCCATTCCAGATTCCGTACGATTAAGAAATTAGCCTTACCTTTTTCTGAATATAGAAGAGCATTTAACATGAGGCTTACCGCCTCACGCTTGTTTTGAGCGGTGACATATTTACCAGGACTATGGACGCCGACATGATTTTCAAATTCACTGTGAATCCGCAATTGGTCGTTCATAAGACTGTTGTCGAGCATGTGCGTGAACCGTACCATTCCATATTTTACACGCCCAGTTCTTGAAAAGAGGTCAAGTATATTTTCACAAAACTTCTTAGAAGCAGCATACACCTCTTCCGTGAAATACCTGCTTGCTTTTCCCGTGGAAGAAAAAATGCATTGCTTGACGGAACCTGTAATTTCACAGGCTTTAACGATGTTCAAGGTACCAAGCACGTTGCTCGTCACGGTTTCAACGATATGCGTTTCGGCGTACCCGGGGTCGCGTTGAGCGGCGGCATGAAACACAAAGTTGGGCTTGTATTTACCAAACGTCTGGTGTACCCGGTCCGCATCGCGGATATCGCCATACACGATCCGGATAGCAGGATCCGATTCAATAGTATAAGGGGAGTGTTGGTTTTTATCAAAAATGATAATGCTGCTAACATCATACTTCAAAAGTTCATTAACCAGATGCGAACCCACACACCCGAGACCACCGGTTACAAGGCAGGTGCTACCCTTTAGAAGCGTATTGATTCGATCGTGCGATTGGCTCAACTTTCGCTCGCGGGTCGAGTTGAATGGGTCATCGGACAGTCTTCCCTGAAGATCATAAATATGAATGAGTTCCTTAGTCAAGCTATTCAAATTATCATAGGCCTCCGCACACTTGAAACGGGTGGATAGGTCCCAGATTTTTTGATAGATCTCAGTGTATTTAGTTTCCATTACGGGGTTCACAGGGCTAAGGCAACACGACCAATATCGTTGAAAGCATTTAAGTTATGCATTGTCCGGCAAAGCCATATAAACGCGAAACTTAGTGACAAGTAATATTTTGTCATGATTTTAGGCTTTCGACCGGGATTTCATGCGTACTAAAAAATTGCACACCATGGCCACTTACAAAAATTGAGCATACGCTCTACAAGGGCTAATGGAGGGCAAACTAAACGCTAATTTTAATTCGGTTTTGCGGTATGAGGTAACTGACAATGCGGCCAAATTTTCGAGCCTTCGAACTGTTTAGCAACGTTGAAAGTTATTCTTCTGTAACTTTTTGGCTAAATCTTCAGAATCTCCAACATTAGGGTATACTCTCCGGCGACAAAAAATTTTGGTTGAGTTACTAACAGCTTGTTGAATAGAATTAATTGTATATACATTGGAAAGATTATGCATAGCAACAGAATTTCATTCGGTGTGCGCGGTGTGTCCTTGGCTACCATTCTTATCTTACTAACATCTCTGGTGAATGCGCAGGATCCCCGGACGCAGGATTTTCCCAAGCAAAGACAGTTTCCCACTAAACTTCCACCCAAAGAGAAAACTTGGATCTTTATTATGGCTGGTCAGTCGAATATGGCCGGGCGTGGGGTTGTTGCACCCGAAGACACCCTGCCGAATCCACGGATCCTCAGTATTAATGCACTTAACGAGTTGACTATTGCAAAGGAGCCGCTTCATTTTTATGAGCCTGCGCTCACAGGGCTGGATTGTGGAGTATCATTTGCCAGGGAAATTATCATGCATGAACCCTCAATAACAATCCTGCTCATTCCCGTCGCTGTTGGGGGCAGCTCATCGGGCCAATGGCTGGGGGATTCTCTTCATCGGGGCGTACGGTTGTTGACCAACTTTAGAGACCGAGTGGACGCGGCAAAAAAATACGGGACCATCAAGGCCATTTTGTGGCACCAGGGCGAGGCGGATTCGGAGAGTGGCCTGATTCAGCAGTATGATTCAAGGCTCGGAAAATTATTTAGTGCATTCAGGGAATCTTGTGGAGATGCAACGCTACCGGTATTGATCGGGGAATTGGGATCGTTTTCCGATAACCAGGCAAATTGGGACTTGATCAACCAATCTATCCGTCGCTATGCGACACGAGACAAAAATGCTTTTGTTGTGGAAACGAAGGACCTGCGATCAAAGGACGATAAAATACACTTTAACGCCGAAGGTCAGCGGATAATGGGCCGGCGTATGGCGGAAATGTACCTGCAAAAGGCGAAGCGTTAGAAACGGTCTTCTCCGCTCGGAGACTGGCATCATTATCAAGCCGAGGGATGCGGAAACTTTTGAACGCACAAATTTCGTTATTGAAGCGGGTTTAGCACCGACAGATATTTCTTCTAAAATTTCCCAACATGAGCGCACCTGTGATTTATACTATTGGTCATTCAACACACGCCATCGCATACTTCCTGGAGTTGCTGTCCCATTATGGGGTGACTTGCGTGGCTGATGTTCGAAGCATGCCTGCCAGCAGGTTTAATCCGCAGTACAACAAAAAAGCACTAGCCAAATCGTTGGAATCCATTGGCTTGAAATACGTTCATTTTGGAGATGCTTTTGGTGCAAGGCAGACGGATCGGGCGCTGTTGAACCAGGGTGGATTTGTGGATTTTGAAAAGGTTAGAAATACGGAGAAATTTAAAAACGCAATAGAGGAACTTCACACGAGAAGCGGAGCCGGCGATACCCTTGCTTTGATGTGTTCTGAAGCAGACCCTTTAACCTGCCATCGCTTTGTTATGATTTCCGTTAACCTTAAAGCCTTCGAAGTTCGCCATATCTTGAAAGACATGTCTTTTGTAACTCAGGAGGAACTCGAGCGTGATCTACTCGCGAGCTTCGAAACGAAGACGGGACAAACAATGATGTTTGAGGGGGCGGCTTCCGACGCCGAAAAACTGGCAATCGCGTACCGGATGATGAACCAAAAAATCGCGTACACCCCGCCACCCCGCAAGCTGCCGATGTAACAATCCTCATTTTCGTGCTATCTTTCGAGGTTTGTAAAAACAGCTTAAGATGGACTTTGGTCTCGTACTGCAAAACGTGGCGCGCCATATTGTACTCAGCAATGACGAGGTGACTTATTTTACGGGATTGCTCAAGTATAAAGAAGTCC
>DASUTP010000661.1:0-2551 GCA_036374515.1 Chryseolinea sp.
CCTACTGTGATGCGTATGCAGTTTTGACAAAGGGTAACCTTTGAGCGATCGCGTACAATAATTTTTCGTTCCATCAGATATCGATAGGTGGCAGGAGCGTCGCTGACTTTTACGAGCACGAAATTAGCATCCGAAGGATACACGCGTTCCGTTATTTTTAGTTTCAATAACGCTTTTACCAGCTCGGTCCGTTGCGCTATGATTTCTGCTACCGTCTTTTCTTTTCTTTCAACGTTTTGCAGCGCGATCAACGCAATTTCCTGTGTCTGCACATTGACATTATAGGGATACTTAATCTTGTTGAGAATGTCGATCACCTGGCGGCTGCCAAAGGCCATTCCCAACCTTAATCCAGCCAGTCCCCACGCTTTGGAAAAAGTTTGCAAAACGATCAGGTTCGGATAGCTGGCTATCAGGTCCGTAAAACTTTCGCTGTCGGTGAAGTCGATGTACGCTTCGTCTATCACTACGACTCCGCGAAATCCGTTCAGCACGGCTAATATTTTTTCCCGGCTTAAAAGATTTCCCGTGGGATTATTGGGACTGCACAAAAAAATGACTTTTGTGTCCGGCGTGACTGCCGCAAAAAGTTTCTCCACGTCGAGATCGAAATCCTGTGTTAACTGGACTTTTATCAAAGGCACATCATTCAGCTCCGCGCACACCGCGTACATGCCATACGTTGGGTCTGTAATTAAAACAGAATTCTCCTTAGGTTCACAAAACGCTCGGATCACAAGGTCGATTGCTTCATCACTTCCGTTGCCTAAGAAGATTTGTTGTGGCTCTATCTTCTTAAGTGGTGCCAGGATATCTTTCACCTTTGATTGCAGCGGGTCCGGGTACCGATTGTACGCCGAGGGGTAGGGATTTTCGTTCGCATCTAAAAAGATCTCTGCTTCGCCCTTGAATTCATCTCTTGCAGACGAGTAAGGTTTCATGTCCAGAATGTTCTTGCGAACTAATTTCATTACTTCCGTTGCCGTAATATTTTTCACCATGGGCTTTGTATTTGATGCTGTCATCCCTTGTAATACTTTTTATTTGGTTTTCAAGCTATCCAACCTCACCTTTACCGCCATTTTGTGACCAAGAAGTTGTTCCGCCTCAGCCATTTGCTCAACGGCAGGGCCCAGCGCCAGGATGCCTTCTTTCGTTAAGCGTTGGTAGGTTATGTACTTCATAAAACTTTCCAACGCGACGCCCGCAAATGCTTTCGCATATCCGTTTGTGGGGAGGGTATGATTTGTTCCTGAAGCATAATCGCCAATGGCTTCGGGCGAATAATTGCCAAGGAAGACTGAGCCCGCGTTGTTAATTTTGGAAGAAATATCTTCCGGATTTTTAACGTTGATGATGAGATGCTCCGGCGCATACTCGTTCACAAAAGCTATTGCCTCTTCCTCGTCTGTCAGCAGCACGACACGGCTGTTGACCAATGCCCGCGCGGCAATTGCTTTTCGCGGTAATGCATTTATTTGTTTTTCAATTTCTTGCTGAATGGGGGCAATTAGCGACTCCCTGCTCACGACGAGAATTACCTGACTGTCTTCGCCGTGTTCCGCCTGCGATAGCAGGTCTGCAGCCACAAAGGATGGGTTCGCCGAGCTATCTGCCATCACTAAAACTTCTGAAGGACCCGCTGGCATATCGATCGCCAAGCCATCTTCCATTACCAGCTGCTTCGCTTTGGTGACGTACTGGTTTCCGGGACCAAAGATCTTATATACCTTTGGTATACTTTGTGTGCCGTACGCAAGGGCACCGATCGCCTGCGCACCGCCAACTTTAAAAATTTTAGTAACGCCTACCAACTGTGCTGCAAATAAAATTGCAGCGTTTACCTTCCCCGTTGGGTCCGGAGGCGTACAGAGCACCACTTCACGACAGCCGGCGAGCTTCGCCGGAATGCCTAACATCAGTACCGTTGAAAATAACGGTGCCGATCCTCCTGGGATATAAATTCCTACTTTTTCGATCGGGACAGCTTTTCTCCAGCAAACAACCCCCGGCATTGTCGCTATCTCGGGTGTATCCGCCTTCTGAGCGGCATGAAATTTTTCAATGTTGGCAGCGGCAGTCCGGATGGACTTTTGAAGGTCTTCCGGAATGGATTTCGCCGCTTCCTGGACTTCATCTGCTGACACCAAAAAATTTTGAATCGAAGCCTTGTCAAATTGCAGCGTGAGCTCGCGCAGCGCTTCGTCACCGGACTTCTTTACCCGGTTCAGTAAATTTCGCACTGCACTCTCCAAAAACTCAAGCTCAAGCTCAGGCCGTTGTGTAAGTTCTGACCAGGTTTCTTTAGGAGGATTGTTATAGATTTTCATACCGATGAGGGTGAGCTGTTAAAGTGAAGTATTTTTAATATCGACTTTTTAAACGATCATCTTTTCAATTGGAATCACTAGGATTCCTTCCGCGCCGCACTCACGAAGCAAATCGATCTTTTCCCAAAAATCATTCTCATCCACAACGGAATGAAGCGAGCTCCAGCCCTCACGTGCCAGTGGTACGATTGTCGGACTTTTCATGCCGGGGATCACTGTAG
>DASUTP010000662.1:0-18135 GCA_036374515.1 Chryseolinea sp.
TCAGGTTCTCAAGCAGCGCTTTGTCTTCGGGTATTGACTGATCCTTCGCCAACAAAGTTGCCAGCGACCTGGCAATTACCGGATCTTTCGGATATTCTTCGAGCATCATTTTTAACGTCTCGACATCTGTTATGGAAACAAGTGCTGTGCGTTTGGCTGCGTCGATGTCCTGCTGGATTTTTTTATCCTGAATTGTTGAAAAGACTTTCATCGCCTGAAAATAATCGCGGTCATCGAGATGTATTTTCCCGATCCAGAAATTGACATCATCCATTTTATTCCAGGTTGGATGCGTTGTCTTAATTTGAATCAAGGCATTTTTTGCCACAGCTTTAAAGCCCTGGTTGTACGCTGCAAGCGCGTAGTAAAATGAAGAATATTGCGAATAGTGATTTTTGGGATCGTACTGAATCAGCGGTTTAAAGCTTTCCATGGCAAGGTTGTACTTACCTTCCCGGAACAAGGCCTTTGCATTAAAATACTGCTTATTATAATCGACCTGAGCCAAAGCCGACTGAGACATGAAAACCAAAAGACTAAAAACAAAAGTTAATTTTCTAACCATACTTGAAGTCAAGTTAGGGATTTAAGTTAGTGATCACAAAACACTTTACGCTATGCAAAAGTTATTCCCATTCAATGGTAGCGGGAGGCTTGCTGCTGATATCGTACACTACGCGGTTAACGCCTTTGACCTTATTGATGATATCACTGGACACGGATGCCAAGAAATCGTACGGCAGGTGCGCCCAATCGGCCGTCATTCCGTCCGTGCTGGTTACAGCTCTCAGACTTACCACCCGCTCATACGTTCTTTCATCGCCCATCACACCAACGGATTGAATAGGCAATAACATTGCACCCGCCTGCCAGACTTTATCGTACAATCCATGCTCTTTCAGACCGCTTATAAAAATGCTGTCCACTTCCTGCAGAATCCGAACTTTATCGGCGGTAATGTCACCTAGTATGCGGATCCCTAAACCCGGCCCGGGAAAAGGGTGACGGCCTAAAATAGAAGGATCAATGCCCAGCGTTTTTCCAATAACCCTCACCTCGTCTTTGAAGAGCGTATTGAGAGGTTCGACGACTTTCAGCTTCATCTTAGCCGGCAAGCCTCCGACATTATGGTGGGATTTTATTGTCTGCGAAGGGCCATTCACCGACACAGATTCGATAACGTCGGGGTAGATGGTGCCCTGACCGAGCCACTTCACTTCCTGAATGCTATGGGCTTCTTCATCAAAAACTTCTATGAATGTTTTTCCGATCGCTTTACGTTTCGCCTCAGGCTCCGTCAAATCCTTTAAGGCCGTGTAAAACTTGGTTTTTGAGTCAACGCCTTTAATGTTCAAACCCATGTGCTTGTATGAATCCAGCACCTGATGAAATTCATTTTTTCTCAGCAAGCCGTTGTCCACAAAAATACAATGAAGGTTTTTACCAATTGCCTTGTGTATCAACGTAGCTGCCACCGTCGAATCAACTCCTCCGGACAACGCCATGACTACCTGATCATCGCCTAATTTCCGCTGCAATTCCGAAATAGAGGTGTCTACAAATTGGTCGGGCGTCCAGTCCTGCGCACATTCGCAAATGTGCACAACAAAATTCCGCAGCAGATTTTTTCCCTCCAGGGTGTGCGTTACCTCAGGATGGAATTGAATTCCATAGATAGGCTTGTGCTTTACTTTATAGGCAGCGATCGCCACCGATGGAGTGCTGGCTATTACTTCGAAATCATCCGGAATATTTGCAATAGTATCCGCGTGCGACATCCAAACCTGAGTATCCAGGGAAATTTCTTTCAATAACTCATTGTGGTGATCGACGGTCGTAAGCCGTGCGCGGCCGTATTCCCGGGAATGCGAAGGAAGGACATTTCCCCCGTGCTGGTGCGCAATGAGCTGTGCCCCATAACAAACACCAAGCACCGGCACTTTTTCGAACGGTTTGAGTTCCACATTGGGAGCGCCTTTGTCGCGAACTGAACAGGGGCTACCGGAAAGAATTACACCTTTAATGTTAGGCGTGATTGCTGGTACTTTATTAAAAGGATGAATTTCACAGTAAACATTTAATTCACGGACCCGGCGAGCGATCAACTGAGTATACTGGGAACCGAAATCTAAGATCAGAATTTGTTGTAACATCCCGCAAAGATAACAGAAGCACGCGCCCTGGGAAGGAGCGGAATAAAAAATTCTATGAGCTTGCAATCAAGGCGTTAGCTACCACTGAAGCAGCATTATTCCCAGCTGGAATCCTACGGTTGAAAAATTTGAATAATCGACCACATCGCTTTTGTTAGTAGAAAAATCGTAGTGAACCGCGGCCATTGCCCCGACCCGCCCCCGCGAGCCGAAGCGCACCAATATCCCGGCCTCGGGACGAGCCAAAAATCCAGCGCGTCTGTCTGTGTCGGTATAAATATTATAGTAAACGCGGTAGTCGTTATAGTTCGCGCCTAAACCCAATCCCACGTAAGGAAAAAAGCGTTCCTTTTCACCGAGCGGGAAATAATATTGGCTGCTCGCCGTCAGTCCATAGGAGTATATGTAGTTGAAGTAATCAGTTGTGATGGCACCATTTTCGTTTTCAAACGTTTCCTTGGGCTTGTATTGATCGTATTGCGCCCAATTTAAATCGAGGCCAGCAGACAACCGGCGGTTTCGTCCAAAGAAGACCCGGTAACCGACTTTTGCCCCTCGTCCACTGGTATTGTCGATGTATTCCTTGCTCGACAATGGGATGTTTCCATTCCAGTTGAAATAAAAGTAATTTATCTGTGCCTCTGCACAAAAGAAGATACACAAAAGCAATCCCGTTAATACAAACTTAATTTTCATTGACTAGGTAATTTGATTGTAAAAAAGCCTGGTCAATCGCGTCCAAAGATTGTTCCGCCAAGTCTAGAGCGCTGTACACATCTCCCATATAAGCATTCCAGATAACCTTTACTTTATTGTCCGGCGTTACATTTTTCAAGTCAACCAATTCCACCACCAGGGTACCCGTGTTGTAAGCGTAAGTGCTGATATAAGGATACGAATAGTAGGACCCATATCCATAGTAGTAAGGATAGTAGTAACCAGGGTCTACGATTTGCTGAAAAACGTTAAAATCTTCTACGATGTAGACGTTCACACCCAGGTCTGGATCTTCATTTCGATCTACACGTGTGAACAGCCGATCGTCCAAGTTCGCCATCACCTGCTGCAAGACCTTGCGAGGATAAAGTTTGTTTTGGTTGTTTGACACCAGAATCGTATCCTCAGGATTCGTCTCAGACACGAAACCTATTGTGTCCGTTGGGATCGCGTAGGTCCTATACGTGCTAAAAGTAACCTCAGGGTCAAAGTTTGTCGACACCACCATCTCGTCATACAGTTTTAAATTATCAGGCTCAGTCTGGCAACCCCACAAAACCATCACCGCCGAAATAACTACAAATAATTTTTGCATTGTTTTATTTAATATAGCTAAAACGAAAAATCATGCCGGCAAATTGCAGGCACATTCTTTAGACACGGCTTTCTTCTGATAGGTTTAAACTTTTGCAGACAAAATCAGCCCGGCGCCAAAAAGAAGCACAAATATGAGCGTTGAAAGGGCCATTTGCTTTAGATACGGGTCAAGTTGCTCAGATGGTTTCCGGCTCACCGCCAGCACATTTTTTACAAATAGCGGCACACTCAGGAGAAACAGCCACTGCCACGGCGAAAACGGCGTAAGAAGACTGTATGCGACAGCAAAAAACAGTCCGGCAAGGATTAAAAACCAGTGGTATAGAATAGCATTACCCCGGCCAACGCGAACTGGAATAGAAAATTTACCGGCTTTCTTATCCGATTCGATGTCCCGGATATTATTAATATTCAACACACCAATGGAAAAAAATCCACAGCTGAGGGCCGGCAACATTTGATGCCACGAAATCTGCTTGGTAAAAAGATAGTACGAGCCCATAACTCCTACGAGCCCGAAAAAGACCAGTACCGAAAAATCTCCCAGGCCAACGTAGCCGTATGGCCTTTTCCCCACGGTATAGGCGATGGCCGCAATAATGCTGAGCAGCCCCAAACCAAAGAAAAAAAGCATAGCCTCCCAGTTCCACCCGAATGAGACGACCAACAACGTAATGCCGCTGGCCAGACAAAGCAGCACAAAGACGACAACAGCAGCTTTCATTTGATGGGCTGAAATCTCACCACTTTGAACGGCACGCGATGGCCCCTTCCGGTCGATGCTGTCCGCCCCGTGGATCGAGTCGCCATAGTCGTTGGCAAGATTCGAAAGTATTTGCAAAAAAATTGTTGTTAAGATGCATAGAAGAAAAATATCCCATCGGAAAGCATGTGCGGATGCGGCAAGGAACCCACCCATTGCAATACATGAAAGTGCCAACGGCAAAGTTCTAAGCCGGAATGCCTTAAGCCAGATTTTTACATCCATAAACGTCGAAGTCTATGCGAATATAAATTCAAAATATTAAACGATGCTTTTTAAATCACTTGTAAAATTGTCAAGCGCTCGTTGTTAAAAACGAGATGGTCGTCCACGCCTAATCCCATCAGCGCTTTTCCAAGAGGCGAGCCCGCTCCCACCACTAAAAATTGCTCGCCGTCAAGAGTTAACTTGCCCAGTCCGATACTTATGAAAATTTTTTTTGAAGCAGTGACTATTAGACTTCCGGCGATAACTTTTTCACTATTCGTATCAATGGCAATCTGATCCAGAATATGCTTTAATTTTAAGGCTTCCTGCAATTGCGTAGCAGCTTTGTCCCGTTCAATCTGCATCATAGCCCGACCGGTTTCGTACTTGTCTCCCACGCTGCTTTTACTTTCTTCATTGGCAGACTCCTGCGCGTCGTTCATCGATTGTTTCGCGGTAGCAATCCTTGCGTCGACGTAGCGCTTGCATTCTGCAAGCAGTCGCTGCTTTAAATGAAGTGAATTCAAGTTTGAAAATTATTTTAAAATCTCGTTAACAATCTGCCGGTCCAGGGGAGCTACCGCCGACGGAAAAAACTGAACCTCATTTCCATTTCTCGTTATAAGAAACTTGCAAAAATTCCACGTTGGAACCTGCCCTGTGTGCCAATGGAGCCATTGATAAAGGGGATGTTGATGCTTTCCCCGGACAGAAATCTTGCTGAACATTTTGAAAGTGACGCCAAAATTCTGCTGGCAAAAGGAAGCAATCTGCTCTTCGCTTCCCGGTTCCTGCCAAAAAAAGTTATTTGACGGAAATCCCAGCACCACAACTTTACTGCCATAGGTCTGATGAAGTTTTTCAAGGTCGGCATATTGCCGCGTGAATCCGCATTTAGATGCCGTATTTACAATCAACAGATTTTTCCCCCGGAAAGATTCGAAGTCAACTTCACGGCCCTCAATATCCTTGATTTTAAAATTGTAGACCGACCCCTCAACGCGTTTTGCCTTTGGCTGCCTTGATAGCTTGACATATAAATACGTCATCAGCCCCATACAACTATACCCCTATCTCATCGAGGATTTTTTTGTCTAAGGGCTTTACATCAGACGGATAGAATTTTATGGTACCATCCGGCTTCACAAGATATTTGCAAAAATTCCAGCTTGGTTCCTGTCCCGTCTTTTCCTTTAGAAACTGATACAAAGGATGTTGATCGCTTCCTTTAACAGAAATTTTTTCAAACATCTGGAAGGTTACGCCATAATTCTTTTCACAAAATTGCGCGATCTCAATGCTCGTTCCAGGTTCCTGGGCACCGAAATTATTTGCCGGAAATCCAAGAATAGTGACTTTATCTCCGAACTGCTCCTGCATTTGCTGCAGGTCGACGTACTGTGGCGTATACCCACATTTCGAAGCGACATTGACAATCAACAGTGTCTTCCCCTTGTATTTAGAGAAGTCGATCAATTCACCATCCAGTGAATTCATTTTAAAATCATAAATTGAAACCATTGGACTTACGAGGAATAAAATTAACGCGAAATATTTCATGTTTTTAGTTTTCTAATTTTCCGGTTCGAGACTTTTAACTCCTATGACATCGGACCACCGCTTACCGATCACTGATTACCGATTACCGATTACCATTCCCCACACCCCCTACATCCTCTCCGGCACAAAGATACCTAAAAGACGCATAGCTTTCTTAAGAATCAATGCCACTGATTCGGAGACAGCAATACGGAACTTTAGCTTCGCAGTATCCTCTTCACTGAAGATTGGAATGCTTTGGTAAAACTGGTTGTATTGTTTGGCCAGATCAAACGCATAATTGGCAATTATGGCGGGCGAATAATCTTTTGCAGCCTCGCGGATCTTGTTTTCGAACAGGCTAAGAATTTGGAGAACATCGCGTTCAGCGGGTTCAAAGGAGGTAACCAATTTCAAATCCTCTGGTCTCACCACAATACTAAGGCTCTCCGCTTTTCGTACAATGGCCCGGATCCGGGCGTGGGTGTATTGAATAAACGGACCCGTAAAGCCCTGCAACTGTATCGATTCATTCGGGTCGAAGAGCATGCGTTTCTTGGGGTCTACTTTCAGCAAGAAAAATTTCAAGGCTCCCAATCCGATCATTTCGAACAATTTACCGGCATCCTCATTCGAAACTCCTTCGAGCTTACCAAGCTCGCGTGTTTGCTTTTCTGCCTCCGCGACCATCTCATCCATCAAATCATCGGCGTCCACAACAGTTCCTTCACGGGATTTCATTTTCCCGGTGGGAAGATCTACCATACCGTAGGACAAGTGATAGCATTTCTTTGCCCAGTCATATCCCAACTTGTCAAGGATCAGAAATAATACTTTAAAATGATATTCCTGCTCATTGCCGACGGTATAGATCTGGCCGGTAATCTTTGGAAAATCCCTGAAACGAAGAATAGCCGTACCGATATCCTGGGTCATATATACCGACGTGCCGTCGGCACGCAGCAAAACTTTTTGATCCAATCCATCCGAGGTAAGGTCAACCCAGACCGACCCATCCGCTTTTTTAAAGAATACACCGCGCTCTACTCCTTTTATCACTTCTTCCTTACCCAAAAGGTAGGTATCCGATTCGTAATACAATTTTTCAAAATCGACACCCATGCGGCCGTATGTGGAATTGAAGCCCTGGTACACCCATCCATTCATAGTCTTCCATAGCTCGTATGTATCGTGATCTTTTTGTTCCCACTTCCGCAACAACGATACGGCTAATTGCATGATCGGCGCCTGCTTCTCAGCCTCGTCACGGCTTACACCTTTGGTTTCCAATTCCTGGATCTGATCTTTGTAGGCTTTGTCAAACGCTACATAATATTTGCCTACAAGGTGATCACCTTTCATACCGCTCGTTTCAGGAGTCTCACCGTTTCCATAGAGTTTCCAGGCGGCCATGGACTTACAAATGTGAATTCCACGATCATTTATGATCTGAACCTTATGAACCGTATAGCCGTTTGCCTTAAAAATTTCCGCAACGCTGTATCCCAAAAAATTATTCCGGAGATGTCCCAGATGCAAGGGCTTATTGGTATTGGGCGAGGAATACTCTACCATAATCTCGAAGCCATTGCCAGGGAGCGTGCCGAAATTTTTGTTTGTATAAATTGATTGAAAAACGTCCGACCAGGTGCTGTCATGGATCACAAGATTCAGGAACCCCTTTACTACATTGTACCTGGTAACTACACCGGAATGAGCCAGTAAATATTCGCCCACCAGCCGTGCCGTTTCCTCCGGGCCCTTCCGTGACAACTTTGTTAAAGGAAAGCAAACAACGGTATGTGAACCTTCGAACTCCTGGTTTGTCGGTTGAAGTTGAATGGCTGGCGCCGGCTGATTAAATAATGATGATACAGCTTCTTCTATTTTAGAACGGAGTATTAAATCTAGGTTCATGCAAGATGTAAATAAATTTCTGTCAGCGCTGCCGCAAGGCCAACTGAATATTCTCTAAGATTGTCTGTAAAACGTCGCGCAGTCATTGGGGCCCCATGCCCTATACAGCGTTGTCACGTTGAAAAATGTATTATTTGAAAATCACCAACCCAACACATAGGCGAAAACGAGTGGCGCTACAATTGTGGCATCGCTTTCGATAATATATTTCGGTGTATCAATATTTAATTTTCCCCAGGTGATTTTTTCATTCGGGACAGCGCCGGAGTATGATCCATAACTTGTTGTCGAATCGCTGATCTGGCAGAAATAACTCCAGAAGGGAACGTCATCTTTTTCCAGATCCTGGTGCAGCATCGGAACGACACAAATGGGAAAGTCGCCGGCAATTCCACCGCCGATCTGGAAAAATCCGATCCCATGCTTACCAGCATTCTTAATATACCAGTCTGCCAGCCATGTCATGTATTCGATACCGCTTTTCATTGTAGATGCTTTGAGGTCGCCGGTGAACACATAAGACGCAAATATGTTGCCCATAGTGGAGTCTTCCCAACCCGGTACAACCATCGGCATATTCTTTTCAGCTGCAGCAATCATCCACGAATTTTTAGGATCGATCTCGTAATATTGTTTCAGGACACCGCTGTTCAGAAGTCTGAACATGAACTCATGTGGGAAGAGTCGCTCACCTTTTTCCTCTGCAGTTTTCCAAACCTCGAACAGGTGTTTTTGTAATTTTCTAAATGCCTCTTCCTCGGGAATACAGGTGTCTGTTACGCGGTTCAGATGATTTTGAAGAAGATCCCATTCCTGTTCCGGTGTAAGATCCCGGTAGTTTGGTATGCGTTTATAGTGTGAATGTGCCACAAGGTTCATGATATCCTCTTCCAGGTTTGCCCCGGTGCAGGAAATGATGTGAACCTTGTCTTGACGGATCATTTCTGCGAAGCTGATCCCCAATTCGCCCGTACTCATGGCACCAGCCAGGGTAACCATCATTTTCTTGCCATCTGCAATATGTTTTTTATAACCTTTTGCCGCATCTACAAGTGCGGCCGCATTAAAGTGTAAATAATGCTTTTCAATAAAGCTGGAAATTGGTCCGTTTTGACTCATGATCCTGTTAAATTGTAGTGAATGTTGTATTTCGGGCGAAATTAACTAAAAAGGGCGACCTTTATGTCTTAATTTTCGAAGCTTAAGAAGCCGAGACCCGAATACATGATCGTAATTAAATTAAGCTTCACTTCCATAGTCTGTTTGCTGAGCTTGGTTGCTTCGCATGGCCAGGATAAGGAAGGCTTCGTCGTGGTGAAAAAGGCAGGCACAACAACCATCTCTGAGCGATGGATCACCTTACCAAATTCAGATCCTCCAATTAAAGCGAGAGAAGTGAAGGGAGAGTTCTACTTCCGAAACACAATGTTCGCCGGACTAAATTTACTGCAGGACGAAAAAAAAATTTTCCAGTGGCAAAACCATGTGAGCGAATTTAAAGTGTACCCGGAGCTGGACACCACCAATTGGATGGAATATTCTTATCATGATATCCCTTGGCCCGTGAGCGATCAGGACCACTTGCTAAAGTACACCATCAACGAATTCATACCCAACAAATCCTTGTTTATTACTTTTGAATCTAGGCAAAATGAAAGTCTCGCGCCTGTGCGAAAGGGCGTAACACGGATGCAGCTTTCAGGCAGCTGGAAGTGGGAACAGATCAGTACCTGCGAAACGAAAGTAACGTACAGGATCCTTTCCAAACCTATCGGTATTCCCAAGTGGCTGACGGATCCTATCATCCGCAGCAACATCATGACTACCATCGAGGAATACATCGCGCTGTTGGAACCGGCTCCTGCCAAAGTAAAGTAATTACCTCTCCAGTAACACGACAGTCAGCCTGTCCTGCCTGTCAGGCGAAACGTTCGGTTAGAGATTCCACTATGCCCCACTACCGGTATGTTCATTTGATAATACTGAGCGGGCCTTTGATAGGTTGCGCGCCATTTCTGTTCAGCGACAAAATATAATAATAGATGCCGCTGCTAACTCCCCCGCCATCCCAATCGTTTTGATATCCATCCGACTCAAAAATGGGAAGCCCCCACCGGTCCAGGATGATCAGTCGTGAGTTTTTGTAAATTCCAATGTTCCTGATTTCAAAGTATTGATTGTACATGTCGTCATTGGGTGTAAACACATTTGGAACAAAAACAGGATGTTCGAAATTCACGTCGATGTTGTTCGACCAGCTTTCACTTTCGCCCGACGATTCAATAGCCCTAACGATATACCGGTGATGAAATGCATCTGTGGCTATCTCGGCTGTAAAGCTCATGACGTCGGCGCTTACCTCACGAAAAAATGAATAGGACGAATCCTCCTCCAGCGTGCGCCAGATTTCATATCGACCAACACCCTGATTCCAGTTATGGTAATGATTCCAGTCCAGGCTGATTTTATTGGTGGATTCGTCGCCGATTCCAAACAAACGTATTGTGTTGTGATAATTGCTGTAGCGGTGTTCGAGACCACAAGGATCCGCAAGACTTACGAAATATTCGTAGATAGTTTCGTCCGTAGCGTTTCCGGATACATCTTGAAATGTTTCGACATCTGCCGGCAAGCGTGCTATAAGGTCCCAGTTCGGTCCTCCCATCGGTCTTTTGTAAACAAATACGCTATTGACACTCTGTCTTTCCTTTTCGGGTATTGTCCATCCCAGGTTAATGTATTGCTCGACGCTTGTGTCGACGCTGACATATCTCAGCTTAATGGCGACATCGTTGTCAAAAGTATAAACCAGTCGATCGACAACCACGGTATCGGAAGCCTGACATCCGACGTCGTCGGAAATTGTAACCCAGTATTTCCCGATTTCTTTCGTTTCCAAAACTTGTTTGGTGCTTCCATCCGACCATTGCCAGCTAAAGTTTTCGCCTCCGTCGATATGCGTCGTCTCGTTGACACAGATACCGACATCGGGGCCCAGGTCAACCGTGCCGGTCCGTTCGTTGACGCGGATGGTATCATACAGCACACAGTCTTCCCGCGTTACCTTTACCCAGTACTCGCCTGACTGATCCACTTGGATGGATTGCGTGGTGGCTCCCGTACTCCAGAGGTAAGATTCTTTTCCCGGTCCAGCGTCTATCAATGCCGTTGCGCCGTCGCAAAATGCTAAATTATCACCAATGAACAGGGTGCTGAAAGAGGAAAAATATCCATATCGCGCGGAAGTCGCCGCATTGCCATTGACGATTCCCGCCTGGAAGGAATGATGTTCGTTCCTGATAAGACTCGACTGATTAACGGGCACGTCTCTCGTTTCAAAACTTAGCTGTGCTGAATACCACTTATCATCCGTGCCTGGTACCGCATGAAAAACTTCTGGCGGGATCAGCGTTGTGGATCCATTGAGGGTAAAATGCGGCACTCCTTCTTTTCTTACCAGGATGTCCATTCCAAAAAATTCCGAACTGCTTCGCGTGAAGCCGACCTGACGGGAGCCGGTGCAATTGACCGGGGGAAGAACCGTCATACCCATTTCGCATCCAAAACCCGTGACGTGAACAACATAGATCCGTTTGTCCGAAAGGATATGCACGGCGGGTGCCCTGATCAGAAATTCCCGGAATTCCCCCGCATTCAAGGTGGCTGTGGGAACATTGCTTCCTTCGAGGTAAACATTCGTATTATTTTCCGTTGCCGTGATGAAAAAAAATTCGCCATTGCTGAGAAAACCTTTAACAACAATGTATTCTTTGCCGGCCACCTCGACCGGTATGAGCTGATCTCCTAACAAATCCCTGCACCCTTCATTGATGACGGAGTCATCTTTTATCGTGATGGCTATGGGCTTGCTGCTTTCCACGATAGTACCTATGGGGTTGTGATATGCCGATGAAGATACTTTTCGGAAAGAATACGTCTCGCCCTTATTTAACCGGACGGTAATTATACTTTCATTTTCATGACCGAGAAGGGGTTTTGTTGGCCGCACTTTAATTAACGTGTTATTTTCCGTGGCAACGATGTCAAAGGAAAAATACGCCAATGGCGAATAGTCGGCGCTGTTTTGATAGCGCCCCTGGGCCGCAATCATAAATCGCTTCCCCAATGCATTTTTTCCTTTCAGGACAAAAATTTCGGCGTTATAAAAGGAAGCTTCCTCATAATACGCAGTGATCGGTGCCGTAGAAACTACGCGCAGTCCGGTTTCAAGAACGGTGTTGTGCGTGTAGGTTTCCAAAAGACCCTTGAAATTGGAAAGGTCTAAAACATGCGTTGTGTTGGCGGGAATAGTAACATTAGCCAGTTGAAGGTTGTCATTCGCAGGCAATGACACTTCAACCGTGGCAGCTTCTGATTGGGTCGAAACGCGCAGTACCAGCGGAACATCTCCGTGGCCAGACGTAATTTCCGGAGGTGCAAACCAAAACTCGGTATCCACTTGGGCAGCGCAACGAACGGAAATAATAAAGAGCAGGAAAAGAACCTGGTAGAGTCTTATCACATAGGCACAGTTACTAAATCAAGTTAATGAATTATTTTCAATTAACTCGCTCAGCGATGCTGGCAACGGACGGACTCCTTTAAGACAGCAAGAAAATACTATTCCGCGAGAACCGGACGGTTGACTATGGATTTTGCGGTGGCTTCCAAAATTTCGAATGCACTTTCCGCCATCCTGTTTTCAGTGTCGAGGGTGGGATTTACTTCAACAATTTCCCACGCGCATACTTTGGTATTCTTTGCCAGTTCAGCATTCAGGATTTTTGCTTCTTCAACAGTCAATCCGTTGGGCACCGGCGTCCCTGTCCCCGTGGAAATCCTGGAATCGAGCGTGTCTACATCGAACGAAACATAAATCAGGTCACAATGATCCAACATTTGCAGGGCTCTTTCTGCAATCTTGGCGGCTCCAAGTTTTTTAATGTCCTCGGTTTCAATGAAATTGATATTGTATTTATTGATAAGATAGTTTTCTGGTTTTTCCAGGTCGCGCACACCAATGTATACGATATCTTCAGGATAGACCTTTGGGCCCGGTATACCTACGTTTTTTATCTGCTCCCAGTATTCGAGCGTTTCGCCACGAGGGTCGTTAACCTTGCATTCCAGGTTATCAATTCCGCAGGCCATGGATAGTGCCATGCCATGCATGTTTCCGGAAGGCGTCGTGAACGGTGTATGTATATCGGCATGTGCGTCAATCCAGATCACCCCGAGGCGGACTTTAGGGTCGGCCTTTTTAATACCAGCGATGGTGCCATACGCCGTGCAATGATCGCCTGCGATGATCAAAGGAAAATTCTCCTCCCAGATCGTTTCATACACTTCCAGGCAAACGCGTTCCTCCATGATCATAACGCCGTCGATAAATTTTGCATAGGAATGCTTCGCCCCGTCAAAAAGCAATTCATTCACATTTTCAACCTCCACTGACTCGTACTGCTTAAAGAAATCGGAATTCAAATCAAGGCTGGCAATTTTAATTGCCTCAACTCCAAGACTAGCCCCACGCGTGCCTGCTCCAATCTCGGATTTCACTTCTATTATCTTCAACTCTTTCACAAGGAATATTATTAAAATTTTGACTAAATGGTTATCGCGAAAACACAAGCTCTTCCAGCTGCCTTAGAGATCCGGCAGTGCCTTGGTACCGATAAATTTCGGGACAAATGTCAAGGTGGAAAAACGATTAACCATGCGTTCTAAATGTGTATTGCAAAGATGGCAAATTTATCACAATATTGCACCTCTTTCGCCCGTAGCTTAATTGTTTAATTGACTGTTAATCGGACTGAAAGAAGTACGAAATAACCCTAATTTACCACTAAAAGTTATTCACGTTTACCCAAATAACGATTAACGTTCAAACGATTCAATGAAGAGTTACCGCGAGCTGATTGAACAAACCTTCGAGTTTCCACAGCGGGAATTTAAGGTTCGTGAACATGAATTGCTGTTCAATGATGTACCGCTGATGGACATCATCAAACAATACGGCACCCCCCTCAAGCTTACCTACCTGCCCCGTATCAGCGAAAACATACGCTTTGTGCAGGCTACGTTTAACAATGCAATAGAGCGGTTCAAGTACAACGGAAAATATACCTATTGCTATTGCACGAAGTCTTCTCACTTTGCTTTTGTCATGGAGGAGGCACTGAAAAACAACGATGTGCACATGGAAACTTCGTCGTCGTTTGATATTCCCATAGTCCGTGCCCTGTATGAAAAAGGAAAGATCACAAAGGACATGTACGTTATCTGTAATGGCTTTAAAATGCCTTTGTACAGAAAATATATCAGTGAAATGCTGAACGACGGCTTTCACAACTGCATTCCCATTCTAGACAATCTTGGCGAAATCGACTATTATGAAGAGAATGTCAATGTCCCCTACCGCGTAGGCATTCGGGTAGCTGCAGACGAAGAGCCGAAGTTCGAATTTTATACGTCCAGACTGGGGATCCGGTACAACGACATCAATTCATTTTACAAGGAAAAAATTGCGGCAAGCCAAAAGGCTTCACTGAAGATGTTGCATTTTTTCATCAATACGGGCATCAAGGATACAGCGTACTACTGGAGCGAGCTAAGCCGCTTCATTTTTAAATATTGCGATCTGAAAAAGATCTGCCCCACACTGGATTCCATTGATATCGGCGGTGGGTTTCCCATAAAAACCTCCCTTACTTTCCATTATGATTACAAATACATGATCGAGCAGATCGTGGAAAATATCAAATGGATTTGCGACAAGAACAACGTGCCTGTCCCTAATATTTTCACCGAGTTCGGAAGCTACACCGTAGGTGAGAGCGGCGCCGTTCTTTATTCGCTGGTGGATCAGAAATTGCAAAACGATAAAGAGTTGTGGTATATGATCGATGGCTCTTTTATAACGCACTTGCCAGACGCCTGGGGATTGAATCAAAAATATATTCTGCTTGCGCTGAATAAATGGGATGATCCATACCATAAGGTCAACATTGGTGGATTGACGTGTGACAGCATGGATTACTACAATTCAGAAGCGCATACCGGCGAAGTGTTTCTTCCGATGATCACGGACGAAGAAAAACTATACATTGGATTTTTTCATACCGGGGCGTACCAGGAATCGCTTGGAGGGTATGGCGGCATACAACATTGCCTTATTCCAGCGCCAAAGCACGTACTGATCGATCGCAATGAGGATGGCGAAATAACGACCCGGTTGTTTGCAGACGAGCAGACGAGCGAAAGTATGTTAAAGGTGCTGGGCTACGACCGGTAACCAGAATTACAGCCTATTGCTCTTCCTTGTAATCTTTTGGGATCAGAAAATCTGATGCAGGGAGAGACTGGTTTTTGATGTCGACCACTTCCATGGTCATGCCCATCTGTGCTTGTTTCATTTCAATCTTAAGGGGTACACCTTCGATCTTTTCATAAAACATTTGCTGTTGACCGTTGCCCATCCTTTGCCGCGCCAGGCTCTTCATGTCAAGTCCTTTAATGCTGGTGGTTGTCCAGAAAATCTGTTGTACCGGATGTCCCTGAACAGTTGATTCAGCAATGTATTTTGTACAGGTATGGTTTAGGATTTTTGCGGTCTCCGAGGTCTTCGTAACCTTTACGTCCGCCAGCTTCATGGTGTCGGCCCCCGACATTACCGAATAAGTTTTTGCTTCCCTGTTTATCTTGTAGGTCGTGTTCTTATTTTTAAGAAATAGTATGTCAATATTTCCCATCATGCCGCCTTCCATGTGCGTCAACGTATTTTGATCCTTGATCTTTATCAGTATCGCTTTCGGCATAAAAGATCCCATATCCCCTCCAGCTTCAGACATTTTCAACATTTGCTCCATTTGCGCCTTCAGTTGTGGATTGGACTCCATCATTTTTTTAAACTCAGGATCATTCATTTTTTCTTTCAGCTCCTTCATCTGGGCCTGCGCGGCAGGATCGTTCATTTTCTTTTGCGCGGCGTCCATTGTCGCTTTCGTCGCTTCATCCATTTGGGCAGAAACCTTCCACGTCAAAACGCCTTCAAAGTTCTGAGCGTGCGCCATGCCGGTAAGAAGGCAGAGGATTAAAATGATCTTTCTCATAGGGCGAAAATTTAGCGAGAAAACTAGTTCTTGCGAAATTAAAACGATAGGGATCGAAATTATTTTTTCAACGCCTCCAAATCCCCTTAACTCAGAACGCAATTAAAATCGCGGGATGTGCGATCCGCGTTTGAGACTGCCGCCGCGCCCTTAATCCTTACCTAAAGCTTTTTCAATCTGATTATTGCTGAAAGCAAACGAAAAATCCAGCCTTAGTTCGGGATATGCCACGGTCTGGCCATTGAATTTTTGAACATGATAACTTCCGTCGAGCTTGATGGCTACATTGGGAAGCGGACGATAAACCAATCCCGCTGAGGGCTTCCAAAAAATGCCGTCGTCGGCAAGGCCGGCTTCCTCGTCGCCGCCGAAATCCTTATCCTGAATTACCTCCGGATGTTTCATCCAATCCAGGAACACGTACGGGACAAACTGGCCTACGTTCGTTTGAATATTATAACCCAAGCGCACATACCAGGTCTGTACATTGTATTTGACCAGAGTGCGAATATCCTCTGTCGTTAAATCTTCGTTTGGAACATCTGTGCTCGAAAGTAAGAACCGCTCGCGTTGCGCTTCGTTAATGTTCGCATTTTGAATCACGTTGAGGACTGCTTCCGGGTTGCGGACCGCGTCGTGCGCCGCATTGTAGTACTCTGACTGGATCAACAGCTTGCCGATTTGTTTCTCCAAAAATATTCCTGCAACCACGAATCTGTCGCCATCCATCCACGGCAAGATCCCTCCTTTGGGAGGACCTTCGCCCAGCACAACTGACGATGTGGTTTTTGTACCTCCCACGCTCGAAGCATAGCCGGAAAATCCCACAATGAATGAGTTTACGAATGATTTATAACGAATATCCCATCCGATGGGCATCACGCTTTTTTTCGGCCCTGCTTCACCATTGTCGGTCATTAATGCATACGAAATTACACGCGATGGATTCTGAAACTCGCCGTGCACCATGGCCATGGTGGTTCTGGTGAGGAATAAATGGTCTGAGTCAAGCATTTCAGGAGGTTCTATCCCAATAAAGGTTGGAATCTGGTCAAGCCGCTCATTATAAAGCCCGAATTTTCGATACATTTTTCCGACCCTGATTTGAAAGGCTTCCCGGATGGCGAAATTTCCCCAGGCATTTCTGATTTCTAATAAATCATCATTTGCAGCAAGGTTAAACAGGTAGCTTATACGCCGCGAAAGGTTTCCCTTTCCATAAATATGAAAGTTGCGGATCGGTGTAAACTCCAGTGGGTCAGAAATCCGTGACATCGAACCGTCTTCATTCCTCACGGGATAGTCAAAGGTTTTTTGCACGTTTGAATTGATATAGCCGTACAGGTAAAAATTGCGGTCTACCACATCCAGATTGAGCAATTCCTCCAGCGACATGTCAAAAAGATCGCCACTATCCATTGCAGTTGAATCTATCTGAGCTTGCGCAACACCACAAAAACAGACACACATTAAAATCAGATATTTTTTCATTCCAAAGGCGTATTAAAGGCCCGGCCAAAAATATGGAGCGCCTAAAAATTTAATTTTCGTTAACCTCTTGTTTTATTACACTTGTGGATTTAGGGCTTGATTTGCCCCGTTGCTTCTTCGCGCGGATAAACAGGGTTTTCTTTATTCTTATTTTTTTTTACATTCATTACACATTCCTTCCTGTACATTTCTAAATCTACCCGCCTATGAAGTGTCATGTGATGAACCGTCGACAATATTCACCGCACATGGTTCTTGCCATAGGTTGGCTAACCTTTAAACAATCACGCCTATGAAAATCTATGATGAAAAACACATTAAGAACATTGTTCTGCTGGGGGCGCCTAAGGCCGGCAAGACGCTGCTGGCCGAAGACATGATTTTTGAAGCTGGTATCACGCATCGACGGGGTACCATAGACGGAAAAAATACGGTTTCCGATTTCCACGAGATTGAACAAGAAAGAGGCAATTCAGTTTTTGCTTCCTCCATGCACACCGAGTGGCGGGATTACAAAATCAACATTATTGATACTCCAGGGTTTGACGACTTTATCGGAGAGATGATTGCGTCCGTTCGCGTTGCAGACACTTGCGTGATGGTCGTTAATTCGCAATACGGCGTAGAAGTGGGCACTGAA
>DASUTP010000663.1:0-16365 GCA_036374515.1 Chryseolinea sp.
GACGTCCACTGCTCACTTTGACGATCCATTGAATGAAGCCGAGCGACTGACGGTCTTTGCCAAGTTGGAGGGGACGTCACGGCTGATTCAGCGGCACAATGCTGAATGGGAAAAACTTTGGCGGCACGATATTGTGGTTGAAGGTGACCTGCAATCGCAAAAGGATATTCGTTTTGCGCTTTATCATCTGTATTCCTTTGCACGTGAGGGCACCGCTTACAGTTTGTCGCCGATGGGTCTGTCTGGATTAGGATATAATGGACACGTTTTTTGGGATACGGAGCTCTGGATGTATCCACCATTGCTTGTCTTACAGCCAGCGATTGCAAAATCGCTATTGGAATATCGTTTTCAGCGGCTGGAGGCTGCCAGGCAAAATGCTTTTTCACACGGCTACCGAGGAGCGATGTTTCCGTGGGAGTCATCCGATGCGGGAACTGAAGATACTCCTGTATGGGCGCTGACGGGCCCGTTTCAGCATCATATCACCGGTTGCATCGGATGGGCATTCTGGAAATACTATCAGGTAACAAAAGACAAAACGTGGTTGCGTGAAAGGGGGTATCCCATGTTGAAAGAAGTTGCGGATTTTTGGGCAAGCCGGGTCGAGCGCAACGGTCCCGGACGATACGAAATCAATAATGTAATAGGAGCAAATGAATGGCAGGAAAATATCGATAACAATGCTTTTACCAATGCCATTGCGATCATAGTGCTACGATACGCCACACAAGCGGCAAAGGAATTAAGTCTAACTGCGGATCCAGATTGGGAGCATGTAGCGTCCAATATTCAGGTCTTAAAATTTCCGGATGGTACAACAAAAGAAAATGTCACCTACAACGGCGAAGAAATTAAGCAGGCCGATGTGAATCTTTTGTCATTTCCGTTGGATTTTATTAAGGATCGAGAGCAAATAAAAAAGGACCTTGCTTATTACGAGCCTCGTATGTCTCCGCAAGGTCCAGCGATGGGTTTTTCGGTGCTGGCCACGCTACATGCCAGGTTGGGTGACACGCAAAAGGCATTTGATATTTTTCAGCGAAGCTATAAGCAAAATGAGGTCCCGCCGTTTGGAGTATTGGCAGAAACGGCTGGTGGGACGAATCCATATTTTGCTACCGGGGCTGGTGGAATGCTTCAGGCCGTTCTTTTTGGCTTTGGAGCGCTCCAAATTACGAATGAAGGTGTTACGCAATTGAAGCCGCCTGCATTGCCTTCAAAGTGGCGTTCACTTGAACTAAAAGGCATTGGAAGGGACCAAAAAGACTATTCTGTCAAATAGCTTGCCTTGCTGCTAAATCCTTTTTATTTATTAACATTGGGTAATTTTTTGGAGTCAAATTTTCGAAAGTTTATGAACAACCGGATACTCGGAACCTTATTGATTGTCGGTTTTTTATTTTCGTGTTCCGGGGACGGCGATGAATGGCGGACAAAAGTAGACAGACCTGACTTTTTACACCGTTCGGTAAAGCAAGTAACAGATGTAATTGTACACGATATTTTTTCGCCACCAGTTGCAGCGCGGATATACACATATATGAGCGTTGCGGGATATGAGGCAGCAATTCACCACGACGAAAAATATTTAACACTTGCAGGACAGTTGAC
Source organism: Chryseolinea sp. (assembly GCA_036374515.1). Classification (GTDB taxonomy): domain Bacteria; phylum Bacteroidota; class Bacteroidia; order Cytophagales; family Cyclobacteriaceae; genus Chryseolinea. Next base: position 1,615 of record DASUTP010000663.1, read on the forward strand.
AGGTCTTGAACCCGTACCCCAGCCGGAAGCAGGGGTCGAGTATTGTTACCAGCTGGCTTCAGTCCAGGCCATGCTAAAAGTGGGGCGGATGTTAGTTTTTTCTGAAGATAAAATGGATGTATTCTATGACAAGATATTGGAGGAATTTAAAGACTGCGATATTCCCGATGAAGTCTATGACCGATCCATTGCATATGGCACGCAGGTAGCTGATCATATTATTGCGTGGTCTGGAAAAGACAACTATAAACAAAGTCGTTCCTTTCCGAAATATTCGATACTTGATGACCCTGCGACTTGGAAACCAACTCCACCGGCCTATATGGATGCCGTTGAGCCACATTGGAATAAGATCCGACCATTCGGGATAGATTCCGCGGCGCAGTTTAAACCTAAGGCAGCAACTGCCTTTTCAACTGACAAAGAAAGTCCTTTCTACAAAGAAGCGTTGGAAGTGTATTCGATCGGCAAGAGTCTGACTCAGGACCAACGCGAAATTGCATCGTTTTGGGACTGTAATCCATTTGTCATGAATGTAAAGGGACATGTTATGTTTGCCACGAAGAAAATCTCTCCAGGCGGACATTGGATGAACATAACACACGTGGCCTGCGCTAAAACGAAGGCTGATTTTGTTCAATCGGCCGAAGCTTATGCCAGGGTAGCGATTGCTCTTTTCGACGGATTTGTCTCTTGTTGGGATGAAAAATATCGGAGTAAATTAATTAGGCCTGAAACGTATATCAACCAATATATCGATGAAAACTGGGTTCCACTTTTGCAAACGCCACCCTTTCCGGAATATACCAGTGGGCATAGCGTTATATCCGGCTCAGCCGCAGTTACGTTGACAAAACTTTTTGGCGAGAATTTCGCTTTTACGGACTCAACTGAAATCGAGTTTGGTCTGACGGCCAGAAACTTTAAATCTTTTGAAGAGGCTTGTAATGAAGCCGCTATTAGCAGAATGTATGGAGGTATTCATTATCGTCCCGCCTTTGAAAATGGCCTTGTAGAGGGTAAGGCACTGGGAAATTACATTCTCGCAAAGATAAAAACCAGGAGGGAAGAGGTTGCGGAAGCGCAATAGTTTTCCTTAATTGATACTTTCAGGATTTAGACAATTCATTCCTGGACTTCATTCCTTAAACAACTTTCTTATGTCATTGTACGCTGCAGAATTTTTCGGCACCATGGTTCTTATTTTACTAGGAAATGGCGTGGTGGCCGGCGTTGTGTTAAAAGGCACTAAATCTGAAAGTGCAGGCTGGCTCACAATTGTTATTGGTTGGGGACTGGCCGTTACGCTGGCAATTTATGCTGTTGGAAGAATCAGCAATGCCCACTTAAATCCTGCTATTACTATCGCACTCTGGGCTACGGGCGATTTTGAATCGAAGTACGTCCTCGGATACATTCTGGCGCAATTTGCTGGCGCATTTTGTGGTGCAGTCATGGTCTGGGTTCATTATTTGCCGCATTGGAAACTTACAAATAACCCGTCGACGAAACTCGCCGTGTTCAGCTGCGCGCCGGCGATACGAGCTACATGGCCAAATCTTATCAGCGAAATTATTGGAACACTGGTGTTGGTTGTAGCAATCCTTTTCATTGGTGCCAATAAATTTGCAGAGGGTCTGAATCCACTCATCGTCGGGGGACTCATAACGTCAATTGGTCTTAGTCTGGGGGGTACCACTGGATTTGCCATTAATCCAGCCCGGGATCTAGGGCCGCGTATCGCCCACTTTTTATTGCCAATACCTGGAAAGGGACCATCAGATTGGTCGTACAGCTGGATTCCAGTAGTGGGACCGTTGATCGGTGGACTGCTCGGTGCCGCGTTGTATGACATTTTATTTTCGTGAGGTATTCCATAAGCCATTGACGCCAGAACCTATAATACGCAAACATCCATGAAATACATCATCGCGCTCGATCAAGGAACAACCAGCTCACGAGCTGTACTTTTTAAAGAAAACGGACAAATTCAAGGAATCGCACAACAGGAATTCCGGCAGATATTTCCGCAATCGGGATGGGTGGAGCACGACGCAAATGAAATTCTTTCTACGCAGATCGGCGTCTTGGAAAAAGTGATTCGTGAAAACGGTGTTAACGTGACCTCTATTGTCGCCATTGGAATTACCAATCAACGCGAGACTACCGTGATTTGGGACCGCCAAACAGGCCGACCTATTTGTAACGCTATTGTCTGGCAAGATAAAAGAACTGCTCCCATTTGCGAGGAACTCAAAGCAAGCGGGCTTGAAGATTACGTGAAGGAACACACGGGACTTGTAATCGATTCCTATTTTTCTGCCACAAAAATCAAATGGATGCTTGATAATGTGCCGGGGGCAAAAGAGAAGGCAGCGCGAGGAGAACTGGCCTTTGGAACGATCGATACCTGGCTGATCTGGAAAATGACTCAGGGAAAAAGTCACGTTACAGACTACACCAATGCCTCGCGTACAATGTTGTACGATATCAAAGAACTCAAGTGGAACAAAAAGCTTTTGGAGGCGTTGGCAATTCCGGAATCATTGCTTCCAGAAGTCAAACCTTCGGCGGCGCACTTTGGCGATTGTAACCTCAACGGACATATTATTCCCATTGCGGGTGTGGCCGGCGATCAGCAGTCAGCCCTTTTTGGTCAGGCCTGTTTCGAGCCCGGAATGGCAAAAAATACCTATGGGACGGGTTGTTTTATGCTCATGAATACGGGTACGAAGATTCAACTTTCAAAAAATGGATTGATCACCACCATCGCATGGGGTCTGGATGGTAAAGTCGAATATGCGTTGGAGGGAAGCGTTTTCATTGCGGGCGCCGCGGTCCAATGGCTCCGCGATAGCTTACACCTTATTGACCATTCAAAGGATTCAGAATATTTTGCAACGAAGGCGCTGGGCTCAAATGATGTGTATGTCGTACCCGCCTTTGCAGGACTTGGAGCACCGTACTGGGACATGTATGCACGCGGGGCAATTTTTGGGCTGACACGTGATACCGGTAAAGAACATATAATCAAAGCGACGCTTGAGTCATTGGCCTATCAGACGAAAGATATTTTGAATGCCATGGAAGAGGATTCGGGAATCAAATTAGCAAGGTTAAAAGTTGATGGGGGAGCATGTGCTAACAATATTCTAATGCAGTTCCAGGCCGATATCTTAAACACCCCGGTGGAACGCCCCGAGGTTATCGAATCAACAGCGATGGGGGCAGCCTATCTCGCGGGAATACAAATCGGATTGTGGAAAAAAGAAGATATCATCCGGAACAGGAAAATTCAAAAAACATTTACACCAGTGATGGATGAAGCAACAGTAACGAAGTTGTACAACGGATGGAAGAAGGCGGTGAAGCGTTCGATGCAGTGGGTCGACTAAGACTTTTGTCAAGCGGGCAGGTATCATTTTCCGATACCCCGTTGGTGCTCTATCGAGATTAATAAAGTCCAGGTTCGTTGGACAACATCTTAGAACAAGTGACAAAACGGGTTTGCAGTGAGGATTTTTTTCAAAATAAAGAATGAATACGCGTAGCGGTGACACCGATGGAATAAAATCAAGTCGAAGTTAAAGGTGATCAACGAAAATAAGATTGAGGTTGTATGATCGTTTATTCATATTCGCAATGAAAATCACAACATCCTATGGGTAACTTTTCAATAACTGAACGTCCGGCTACAGTTCACAGACTGATTTCCCAAGAATACGACTTAGTTGTGATTGGAGGTGGAATCACCGGAGCGGGCATAGCCCTGGACGCGTCTTCGCGCGGACTTAAAACTGCGTTACTTGAAAAAAAGGATTTTGCGTTTGGCACCAGCAGCCGTTCCACGAAACTCATTCATGGCGGGCTTCGGTATCTTAAGCAGCTTGAATTTGGTCTTGTAAAGGAAGTCGGAAGCGAGCGTGCAATCGTTCACAAGCTTGCGCCGCACCTGGTCATTCCAGAAAAAATGTTGTTGCCCCTTTCGGAGAAACAAGGTCTGGGCTATTGGCTGACGTCCATCGGACTTAAAATTTATGATTGGCTTGCAGGTGTAAAACCGGAAGACCAGCGCCGGATGTTAACAAAGCAACAGACCCTGCGCTACGAGCCGCTGCTGAGAAAGGATGATATTAAAGGAGGGGCCATATATGCCGAATACCGAACTGATGATGCCCGCCTGACGATCGAGATTGCCAAGGTCGCTGCGTCGCAGGGTGCGGATATTTTGAGTTATTGCAAAGTTATTGACTTCGTGTATCAGGAAGGCCAGATCCGGGGGATCAGGGCAACTGATGAGCTACTGCAGCACACCTATGTGATCAGGGCCAAGGTAATTGTAAATGCAGCCGGACCCTGGGTTGACGAATTGCGTGACATTAACAAGTCCAAGGACAGTAAACGACTGCACCTGACAAAGGGTGTCCATATAGTCGTGAGCCGTGAGAAGCTGCCGGTGAAGCAAGCTATATACTTTAACGTTGATGATGGCAGGATGATATTCGCTATCCCCCGCGGCAGAGTAACATACATTGGAACCACCGATACTTTTTATGACGGCGATAAGGATGAGGTGTTGACGACACGGAAGGACGCTGAATATCTTATTGCCGCGGTAAATGCGAATTTCCCTTCTGCCGCATTAAGCATCTCAGATATTGAATCAAGTTGGGCCGGTCTGCGGCCGCTCATTTACGAAGAAGGTAAATCAGCGTCAGAGCTTTCGAGAAAGGACGAAATTTTTGAATCGCCGTCCGGATTGATTTCAATTGCTGGCGGTAAGTTAACCGGGTATCGCAAAATGTCCGAACGGGTTGTGAATCTCGTGATTCGAAAACACTTCGAGCAGCGGGGCCTTTCCGTATGTAAGACACAGCAGCTGAAATTGACGACGAACCCATTTAACAACCTAAAGGAAGTCAGGACTTTTACAGACTCGCTTGCCCAAAAGCTAAAGAACTATAATTTCAGCGCATACATGCCACAGTACCTGGTGGAAAACTATGGCCAGCAGGTTGTATTGATCTTAGACCTATGGGAAGACCGGAATCCGGAGGAGGATCCCGAACTTTCGTTGTTGAAAGCCGAACTTCAATTCTGCATTCAATACGAAATGGTTTGCACGCTGCAGGATTTTTTTGTCCGCCGGACCGGCCTGATAAATTTTGATATCAATAAAGTTCTTCGCTGGAAAAGCGAGCTTGCAAATGCCTGTAAAACTTACCTGCACTGGGATGACGTGAAGGAGACGCAGGAGCTCAACGCCTTGAACTCGCTATTGGCCGCGATCACCAGATTTACCTGAGGATTTGGGCCTACCTTTTATCAAATTATAACTGCTACGTTACCCGTATTCCGGGGCAGACTGCTAAATTACAACAGTAAACTAACGGTTGCGTTTTCTGAAATTATGGCAAATATAAACCAAAGTGCCTCGAACAAGGAAAGTTTATGGGGCATAGACCTGGGAGGTACTAAAATTGAGGGCCTGATCTTAAAAAATATTGATCAGCCTGAAATTCTTTTTCGTGACCGTGTTCCGACTGAAGCAGGCCAGGGTTATGAGCACATCCTTTCGCAGGTAAAAAAAATCGTTGATGCAATGGAAAAAGCCAGCGGGCATAAGCCCGAAAAAATCGGCTTCAGCACGCCTGGGGTGCTCGATCCAAAGCTTCGTACTATGAAAAATTGTAACACGGTTGTCATGAACGGTCAACCCATGAAAGACGATTTGGAACGGACGCTCGGCATTGCCGTGGAGATGGCAAATGACGCCGATTGTTTTGCCCTTGCCGAAGCCCGGTATGGGGTTGTAAAAGAGCAGTTTCCCGATGCCCGAATCGTATTTGGCGTTATCTTGGGAACCGGTGTTGGTGGTGGGCTGGTGGTGGATGGCCGCGCTATCGTCGGATTGCAAGGCATAGCAGGAGAATGGGGTCATAATTTTCTGGATGAATCCGGCGGACCGTGCTATTGCGGTAAATCGGGATGTGTTGAAAACGTTATCTCGGGGCCGGCGTTGGAAAAATATTACTTTAAGGAAACCGGAAACCGGAAACCATTGAAGGATATCGTTGCGTTAGCGGAATCTAAAGTTGATCCAACCGCGCAAAAGACGATGCTTCGGCTTATTGAATTTTTTGGAAAGGGCTTGAGCGTCATTATAAACATTGTCGATCCCGATGTGATCGTCATTGGCGGTGGTGTCGGAAACATCGATCTGCTCTATGACCGGGGATTAGACTCTGTGCGAAAATATGTTTTTAATAACAGGCTTGATACGCCAATTGTCAGACCCTCCCTCGGCGACAGCGCAGGGGTATTCGGGGCAGCTTTTTTGGTTAGTTGATAGTTTGATCTTATGAGCGACAACGACATGCTGAGTCAGGAACTGGATATATTTGAGGGCCCAAAGGCAGAGGGGTTTTACGTTGACGCGCTTGATTTTAGCTTTGACCCCAAACACCAGTTTGAGAATGACTTGCCCGTCAACATGCAGTTTTCAACTGAACAGATCGCGTTTCTTTTTTCATACTATTACAACGATGTGCGTCGGGGGACAAAAGTATTAATGGAATTTCGGAATATTCTGACAAATAAGAATTATAAATTGAACAAGCATGGATTGGACAAGGCTTCATGCAATGCTATGCGTATGAAGATTCCGGATCCATGCCGAAGCAACCTTTTATTTAGCGAACGACAAGACTGAACAAAGATGAAACGAATTGCCATCATCGGTCCAATTCCGCGTGACCATATTGTCACACATCAGGGAGACCTTATTCAAAAATGGGGATGCGTTACCCATCCCGTTATCGCTTTATCAACCATGGCCGGAAATTCTATGGAGATAATACCAGTATCTCATTTGCGGCAAGTCGACCTGGACAATGTGCGTGAAGTTTTCCGGGGGTATCCAGGCATAAACCTGAAACATATCACCAGTAAAAATGATCAGGGTGATATCATCAGCTTGAAATTTGTCGATATGAACAACCGGCTGGAGCGACAAACCGGATTTATGGACCCCATTCTTCCTGGCGACATCAATGGTATATTAGACTGCGATGTATTCGTTTTTATTCCTATCAGCGACTACGAAATTTCGTTGGAAACGCTTCAATACATCAAGGCAAAGAGCAAAGGACTGATTGTCTTTGACGCGCATGGACCTACAACGGCGTGCCTATACACTGGCGAACGACAGCGCAAATTCTGGGTCGACCGGGATCAATGGCTGCCGTATATCGATGTTTTGAAGATGAATTTAGAGGAGGCGAATGCATCGTGGTTTAAGAAGGAGTATGAGAGCCGTGATTTTGTCGAATCACCCGAGGTCGACCGCGACGACCTTCGCGCATTTGCCGAACACTGCTTGGGTGTTGGCGTAAAGTGTGTTTACATTACCGTGGATTCGCGTGGATGTTTGGTTTACTTCAAGGACCGCGGTAAACTCCGGGAGGAAATGGTGCCTGCGGTAAAAGTGAGCCAGGTAATAGACACGACGGGATGCGGCGATTCTTTTGCCGGCGGAATCGGGTTTGGCTTGCTTCAGAATCCGAAAGATTATATCGCGGCGGCCAGATATGGAAATGCATTGGGTGCTTTACGCACACAAGGAAAAACGTTTGCGGTATTTAAATCCCTGGAGGAGACGGATAAAATCATTCAGGAGACCTATTTTTGAGCAAAACAACCGTCGCAGTATCAGCTGCACAACGAATTTGAATTTGATCAGCGCATGCATTTTTGACCTGGATGGCGTAATTGTGGATACTGCCCACTATCACTTTCTGGCCTGGAAGAGACTTGCAGGCGAACTTGGGTACGAACTGACACTTGCGGACAACGAAAATCTGAAAGGCGTAAGTCGCATGCGGTCGCTGGAAATTGTATTACAGTTGGGAGGCGTCACGGCATCAGAACATGAAAAAGAACTGATGGCGAACAAGAAAAACACCTGGTTCAACGATTATGTTGGCCAAATGATACCTGACGAAATTTTTCCCGGGGTGAAGGAGCTGATACATGAGCTGAAAAATAAAGGAATTAAGGTGGGACTTGCATCGAGCAGCAAAAATGCAAAAACCGTTATTAAGCTGTTAAATATTCACAATGAATTTGATGCCATCGTCGATGGCACTATGATCGAGCACACAAAACCTCACCCGGAGATTTTTTTGTTGACTGCGAAACGGCTTGGAGTAAGACCGGAGGAGTGTCTTGTCTTTGAAGATGCCGAAGCCGGTGTAGCAGCTGCTTTGGCAGCTGGAATGAAGTGTGTTGGGGTAGGGAATGCACAACAATTGAACAGGGCCCATGAAATTGTGGCAAAGACCGCCGACTTTAAAATATCAGAATTAGACAAACTCTAGTATTTACAATCTGTTTTACTTGATAAATTTGGTAGCCCGAATCTAATACACCGATTGCCGGTTAACGCGTACACCTATGAAGCAATACCTGAAGCACCATGAATGGCATATCATTGAAGAAGGCCTCGATCCGCACACCAATAAAATTTCAGAAAGTGTTTTTAGTATTGGCAACGGCCGGATGGGTCAGCGTGCAAATTTTGAGGAAGAATACAGTGGCGAAACACTGCGCGGAAGTTATGTAGCCGGAGTTTATTATCCTGATAAAACACGGGTGGGGTGGTGGAAGAACGGATATCCCGAATACTTTGCGAAAGTTTTGAACGCACCGAACTGGATCGGTATCCATGTTTCAGTGGACAATCAAAAGCTGGACCTGGCCAAGTGTAAAGTAGAAGATTTTAAACGCGTGCTTGACATGAAGGTAGGGCTTCTGTCCCGAAGCTTCGCAGCGACGTTGCCCGATGGAAAGAAATTACGGATCGAATCGAAAAGATTTTGCAGTATGGCCAGGGGTGAAGTTGGTGCTATTCGCTATGCTATCACGCCGCTGAATTTTTCCGGTAAAGCGACGCTTTCAATTTTTGTAGATGCCGATGTTGTCAACAAAGATTCAAATTATGATGAAAAATTTTGGGAAGAAGTTTACAAGGAAGCATCTGAGGGCAAGGCAATAGTCACAGCGCAGACCAAAAAAACATTCTTCCATGTTACCACAGGAATGCGATACGCGATATTTTCCGAAGGAAAAAAGGTGGCATTCGAGAGGATCAATATCGAACAACGCGAAAAGTTTGCCGGCAATATTATACAGGTTGAACTACAAGAAGGTAAAGAGATCGTTGTCTATAAATATGCCGCTGTGTTGTCATCGGAAAATCATCCAAAGGACCAGATGGTTTTGCAATGTACGAGAGTTCTTGACGAAGCCGTAGCGGTCGGCTTTGATGGTTTATATGAGGAGCATGCGAAAATGTGGGCGCACAAGTGGGAAGAATGTGATATAACGATCGAGGGAGATGTCGCTGCGCAGCAGGGCATCCGTTTTAACATTTTCCAGCTCACGCAGACCTATACCGGCGAAGACGAACGTTTGAATATTGGTCCGAAGGGTTTCACCGGCGAGAAGTATGGAGGAAGCACGTATTGGGATACTGAAGCTTATTGCATTCCCTTTTATCTTGGAACAGCCGAACAAAAGGTTGCCCGAAATCTTTTGATATATCGTTACAAACATCTCGGAAAGGCCATTGAAAATGCCATGAAGCTGGGGTTTAAAGACGGAGCCGCCTTCTATCCGTTTGTGACGATGAATGGAGAGGAGTGTCACAACGAATGGGAAATTACTTTTGAGGAAATCCATCGCACCAGCGCCATGGCGTATGCGATACGAGATTACATAGACTATACCGGTGACCAGGCGTACCTCAGTGAATTTGGATTGGAGGTACTCATAGGCGTTTCAAGGTTTTGGGCACAACGTGTTAATTGGTCGGGCGACAAACTCAAATATGTCATCCTTGGCGTTACGGGTCCCAATGAATATGAAAATAACGTAAACAATAACTGGTACACAAACTATCTAGGCGTTTGGACATTGAAATATACTTTACAGGCAATTGAGTATGTAAAGAAAGCAGACGAGAACAAATTTGCTGACATAACGGCCAAAACCTCGTTTAACGAGAAAGAGGAAACCGCAAAATGGAAGGAAATCATCAGCAAGATGTATTTTCCTCAAGACGAAAAGCGCAAGATTTTTTTGCAGCAGGATGGATTTCTCGACAAGGAGCTCATGGTCGTGTCGGAATTAAAGAAGGAAGATCGGCCTATCAATCAAAAATGGTCCTGGGACAGGATCTTACGGTCGTGCTTTATTAAACAAGCTGACGTGCTGCAGGGCATATATTTATTTGAAGATGATTTTGATCTGGAAGTGATCCGTAAGAATTTTGATTTTTACGAGCCGATGACCGTACATGAATCGTCTTTGTCGCCATGCGTTCACGCAATACTCGCCTCTAAACTAGGATACAAAGAAAGGGCCTATGAGTTTTATCTACGAACCGCCCGCCTGGACCTTGACGACTACAACAATGATACGGAGGAAGGTTGTCACATTACATCGATGGCGGGAACCTGGATGAGTGTGGTGAAAGGATTTGGCGGCATGCGTGTGAAAGACGGCAAACTGTCCTTTAATCCGTTCATACCTGAGAAGTGGAAATCGTATTCTTTCAGGATTGAATTCAGGAATCGTGTAATCAAATTAAATGTAACGAAAGACCGGTGTGATACACATCTTGAATTCGGCGATCCCCTGGAGATTATTTTGAAGGATGAAGTTATCCTGTTAAAATAAAGTCGAGCTAAGAGGTATCCACGTGAATTTCACTTTACACTTTCGTGTGAAACCGTTATCCATCCGGCATCACCTCATGCCGGGTTGGTTTATACGAAAACGAAATGGTATTGTGATTTGAAACTAGTTTCCATCGTCCTCTTCCTGGGTTGTATCCTGATCGTGAACTAGACCCTTCGTGAATTTCAGTTTAGCTTCGGCAAGTATTTTTTCTACCCACGCAGCGTACATTTTTCCCGAGGGATGTAAACCGTCGAAAGCAACCAGGTCGGCCTCGCGAATTCCGCGCCGGGAGATGTCTGTGATGTTGATATATTTTACACCAAGCTTTCTCGTGATGGATTCATTGGCCGCATTAAATGCGTCGATGCCTTTGCTAATCTCCTCCTGTTTGTCCCTGCCAAAAGGCGTATAGCCATAGTCGGGGATCGAGAGAACAAATACCCTGGACGTTATTCCACCGGCAAGGCGGATTGCTCTTTGAAGAAGCTCTTCAAATTCTGGCTTATAACTTTCAACCGACTTGCCCTGATAATAATTATTGACGCCGATCAGCAATGAAACCAGCGTATACTCATTTTTTATTTTAGCATGTTCGATAGCGTCCCGAAGGTTGTCCGTGCGCCATCCGGTGACAGCAATGATCCTGTAGTCTTCGTGTTCTAGACCGCGAGTATTCAGTGAGTCCATCAGTTGGGCGGGCCACCGTTCATTTGCCACCACGCTTTCCCCGATGGTATACGAATCGCCCAGGGCAAGAAATTTTATTTTGTCCTCAATTATTAATTGTGCCATTACTTCCGGTTGCAGTAAAAATAGGAGAGGTAGTAACGCTTTCATAATAAAACAAACAGGGGTCCAGTGAATTTTGTTGATCTACGATAAAAACAAAGAGGATGGTTTTGCCATCCTCTTATCGTTTTTCTCCAAAATCAAAATTATTGGGGTGCCAGGCTTGCCTTTCTGCTTCTTACCCAGAACCACAGTATTGTGAAAAGGACGATCAGAATTATGGGAAACACCATCATCTTTTGAAGTGTGGCCTGACCTGCCAACAATTCCTGCGCGTCGCCTGTAACGCCGGAAGCCTCGGCTTTGGCGGCAGCGGAGTCAATCCAGCCCCCGATGATCGGCTGCCAGATCGCAGTCGAAAACATACCAAAAGCCCCCACGATAGACATGCCAATGGCTCCACTCAAAGGTATTTTCTCTGCTGTAAATCCAATCATGTTCGGCCAGAAGTAGCAAACACCCATAGCGAAAAATACGGCGGCCACATAGGCCATTGCGCCGGTTTGCGTGCTGAAGAGGAAGATTCCAATGGTAGTAAGAACGGCAGATGCAAGCAATACGCCGGTTTGGTCAAATTTATGGACGAACTCGCCACCGAAGTATCTGCCGAAGGCCATTAGCCCCGTTATCAACGCCAGGATTACCATCGGTTCGGCACCGCTTTTAGCCAGCACGAGTTGAGCCCATTGCGTGGGACCAAATTCGGATATTGCCGTCAAAGTCATACAAACAGAAATGAATATGAACAAAGGGGTAACCATTGCCCTTAGGTTTCCTGCCAAGGAGGAAATTTCTTTCGGAGGCTCGGGAAACGTCAGTCCGTAAAACAGGTAAGCATAAATCAACGTTGGAATCATGATGATCCAGATTTGCGCTTCCCATCCCAATTGCATCTTCGTCATGGCAAGCGACACCAGACTTCCCAGTACAATTCCGCCCGGGAACCACATATGAAAGCGGTTGAGCAGTGTGTTCATAAGTTTTCCAGAATACGCCGTTGCTATCATCGGGTTACAAGCAGCTTCAGTGCATCCGTTGCCTATTCCAATAAAAAGTGTTGAGATGAGTAGCCCTGTATATCCGCCTGAGTAGATTGTCATTAGGATCCCAAGGGTATGGGATATGAAAGCGATGATCATTATGATTCTTGGTCCGATCGCTTTATAGAAAATACCTCCGAGCACCATGGAGATGGGGAATCCAAAAAACCACATCTGGTTGATGAAGCCCAATTGCGTTGCGCTCAGATTAAATTCCCGCCCTAGCTCGGGTAGAATTCCGGCTCTGATACTAAAAGAAAAGGCAGTGGTGATTAATGCAAAACAACTACCATAGAAGAGTCTTTTGCTGTTTTGATCGTTCATATTCGTCAGGTTTGGTTTAGCTTACTGAAATAGATCAGTCTATTATCCGTTAAGATGCGCCTAAAAAGATATTTCTGCAACTTGTTTATGTAAGAAATGTGATTTTCCAACGATTGAGGGCCCCCCCGTTGGATCATTACAATAGGTGGCGTTGCTTTTTTTAACCGAATCTCCAATGCCGAGCTCTTCCCACAGGCCGGCTTTAAATTTTTTACGCGTTGATCCGGTCACAATAAAACTTTGCGCTCCAAACGTTGTTGGTTATTGGGAAAAGATTTTTTGAAAATGTATATTCATTGATCTTAAAGACAACATCGACTTAAAAATTTTTATATATGAGATGGCTCGGTAGACAAGGAAGCGGCAACGTTGAAGATCGCCGCGGCATGGGTGGCGGTGGAAAAATTGCACTCGGCGGCGGCGCCGGAATTATCATTGTTATCCTTAGTTTGCTTCTGGGACAAAATCCCTTGGACTACATCGACGGGGGTGGCGGCGGCCCCCAGGTGCAACAACAACAGCCGATCTCCGAAGCCGAGAACCAACAAGCTGAATTTGTGAAGGTAGTTCTAAAGGATACCGAAGATGTCTGGAACAAGTTGTTTCAGGAGCGGGGTGAAGCATATCAGGAACCGGTCTTGGTCTTATTCAGCGGTATGGATCAGTCAGGTTGTGGTACTGCAAGTGCGGCCATGGGACCATTTTATTGCCCGGCCGATTCAAAGGTTTATATCGACTTAAGTTTTTATAATGATCTTCAAAGCCGGTTTGGGGCGCCCGGCGATTTTGCTATGGCCTACGTTGTCGCACACGAAGTTGGTCATCACGTGCAGCACTTGTGGGGAATTTCTGATAAGGTTCATTCCTTGCGCTCCCGCCTTAGCGAAGAAGAAAATAATAAACTTTCAGTCAAACTTGAATTACAGGCCGATTTTCTTGCAGGCGTTTGGGCGCATCATGCGCAGGAACTAAATAACATTCTTGAGCCGGGTGATATAGAAGAAGCGCTTGGCGCCGCAAATGCGATTGGCGATGACCGACTTCAAAAACAATCACAGGGGTACGTTGTGCCCGATGCATTTACGCATGGCACTTCAGAACAACGGATGCACTGGTTTAAAAAAGGATTTGAAACCGGTGACATCGAACAGGGTGATACCTTTGCACAGCTTCAATGAAATCGCCTCAATAAATTTTTCAATCTGACATACAGCTAGTAGATTTGAATAGAAGTCTGATGGAAAAGTTTTATCCTCGAACTTCAAGCCTGCCTTCGATAGGCAAGGCTCGGGCTTTAAACGTCGAATGCAAAACTTCAAACTCAAACCTCAAACATTAAACAAATCGCTATGTCAAAAACACACGATCAGAAAAAGGAAAGTAAAAAACCTGCAGCTAAAACATTAAAAGAGAAGCGGGCTGAAAAGCGGGCGAAGAAACAGCAGAAGGGCTAAGGCAAATTCTTAGCCCGATTGAAAGCTATCCGTTATCCGTCAAAGAATTAACGGATAACGGATTATTCCTTATTTCAATGACTTGAGAAGATCTTCGTTCATCATTTGATAGTCACGATTGTTGGCGGCTTGCGCTGCCTTCAGCGATGCATTGGCGGAAGCGGTTGCCGCAGCCTTATCACCAAGGGCTTTTTCAATTTTTGCCTTCTGATGAAGCACCCAGAACGCAGACGGATTTGCTTCCGCAGCTTGGGTTATCCAAGCGTGCGCCTGCTTTAAATCCTTGCCCGTTTCCAGATAGTATACCGCCGCCTGGAAGTAATTGTTGGGATTCACCTGTGTAGCGGCCTCAATTGACTTCATAACTTTAGCATCATAATCGACTGAAATAGTGAATTTTA
>DASUTP010000664.1:0-3804 GCA_036374515.1 Chryseolinea sp.
ATCGCTGAGCGGTTTACACGCGGCCTTAATTAGCCGGCGTTATATTCGATGCCTGCCGCGGTATTTTCTCCACTAAAATCTCATTTCCTTCCTTGTCGAAATAGGTGCAGGTCATTTTATCCATGCTTACCGTCCACTTTGCGGCACCCCAACGTGCTGCCTGACGACAAAACGTCGGAAAGTCACTTCTCCCCAGTTGGTGCGCCTTTAGGTCAGCCTTAAACTGCCCGGTATCGCATGAAGCGGCGATAGGCAATAAACTGTAGCGGGGAGGAGCAGACATTTTATAGTCGTTGGCGCCGAAGTAATCGGTATGCCCATCCTGCACAAATGTCTCGTAAGAGGTGACTCCCAATTTTCTTAGCTCTTGAATATAGGTGGGAAAGTCAGCGCCGGTTTTCACTTTACCATGCGCTTGCCTGATCTGGTCTATTGTGAACATTGTCTTCTAATTTATATTTGGTGGAACGATTGAAACTACTGCTGCTACCCGACAAAAGTGCCACCTTCCGAAGATCTGTGATTGTAAAAAATCGTTTCTTATAAAAAACGCTTAAAATTTTCCGGCGTATCGCCTGTAAATTGTTTGAAATCCTTTATGAAATGTGCCTGATCGAAAAAGTTGTTTTCATAACAAATGTCAACTAACGATGTACTTTTAAGCAAGTTGTTAAGCACACAATTAAACCGGACGATCGACGCAAACTTTTTTGGCGTGGTCCCCACAAGTTTTTTAAAGCGTTTTTCGAAAGCACTGGGACTTATATCAAGCTTTTCGTTTAGCGCTCTGATCCGCATGGACCCTTTACTTTCAAAGATAAGTTTTACAGCATCAACAATAAGTTTGTCCGCCTGAATGGATTTTATCTGCGACAGTAAGAATGTCTCAATAACTTTAATTCGTTGTGAATCCGTAGTCGCAATTGCCAATTTTTCCTCCGTCTCGCGCACACTTACTCTGTCAAAAATGTTATCCAGCGAAATGCTTAAATTAAACAACTCACTGACCGGATGTGAGACAAAGTGTGCAAATCCAGTTTCTGTGAAATAAACCAATACAGATCCGATTTCATTGGCGTTCTTAAAAACCTTGTACCGGTCTGAAATGCCTGTAATCCCAGCAGGCGCGAGCTTCTGTTCGCTATCGTGCGTTATTGCCGCAAGTTGTCCTTTGTATTGAAATCCAGCGACAAGACCGGTAGATGGAAACACCTTATATTCATTTTCAAGGGTATTCTCCGATACTACAAAGTATTTTATGTACGGCCTCAAAACCGCAGACGGAATATATTTATCGAACTTCATTATGGCGGGCAAGTGGTGCAAATTTACAGACGATTTTTTATCGCATTATCGCTCCGGTCGTAAAAAAGAACGGCAAGAAAAGAAAATAGCAGTTCCCAACGGTGCCTCACATTCCTCGGGCATGGTTTCACTTCTTGTGTCAATAACCTGAAATACCTCATTAATTAATTGGGCGCGAATGTGCTGATCAGTAGTCGAACCAGAGCGGTAGTCAAGAGCAGGCCATCAAAAATTAGTCCACATCCAAATGAAATTTTGGGGTAATGGTAACGAATGCCGTGGTGAAATTCGGATATAAAATCGTTGGGTTCATTGTAAAAAAGCTACTCTGGCATAAGCAGATTTGGCCAAATGGTGTCACGCGTCGGGCGCTGAAACTGTCTTATAGTAGAAAGAAGATTATACTATGAGAACCTTAGAAAATGAACGAATTTCCGTCCAGGAGTGGCCGGAACATTTAAATGCGAGTCATGAAACAAAGTCTAATTTAAATAGGAAGCGTATTGTCGTTATCGGTGGTGGTTTCGCCGGGTTGAATTTTATCCAGCAAATGGCCGCGAATAAGAATTTCGACATCACGCTTGTTGACAGGAATAATTACAACTATTTCACGCCGTTACTTTATCAGGTGGCGACAGGCTTCCTTGAGCCTTCGAGCATCAGCTACCCGTTCAGAAAACTGCTGCAGGGGAGAAACGTAAACTTCCGCATGGCTTCAGTCTCTCGAATCGAAACCAGCGCAAACCTGGTTCACTTAAGTGATGGAACGCGCCTCTCTTACGATTTTCTCGTCTTCGCCGCCGGTTCACGACCTAATTTTTTCGCAAATGAAAGTGTGCAAAAAAATGCAATAGCCCTAAAAGGGATCGATGATGCGTTGTTTATGCGCAACCGCTTGATAACAATTTTTGAAAAGGCCGCCATTGAAAAAGATCCAATCGAAAAACGGAAGCTATTAACGATCGCCATTGGCGGTGGCGGCCCGACCGGAGTTGAAATTGCAGGCATGCTGGCGGAATTAAAAGGGCACATTCTCCCTAAGGAATATCCCGAAATTAACATGGACGAAATCAGTCTGTACCTGATCGAGGGCTCACCCGATTTACTGGGTCCAATGAGCGCGCGCACCCATAGCGGTGCGGCGCAGATTCTTACAAAGCTTGGCATCAAAGTAATGTTGAATACGATGATATTGAGTTTTCGAAATGATGAATTAAAGCTGTCCAACGGGCAGGTGATAGATACCAAAACTCTTATTTGGGCGGCTGGCGTGACAGCTACTATTTTTCAAGGAATCGCGGCTTCGAGTCTGGAGAAGGGCGGCAGGATGATTACAGATGCATTTCATCGTGTGAAAGACTATGACAATGTTTTCGCGATCGGTGACATCAGCATCCAACAGCATGAAGTGGCTTATCCTGCCGGGCACCCGCAATTGGCGCAACCTGCAATCCAACATGGAAAATCGCTCGCAAAGAATTTCGTCCGCATGGCAAACGGTCGCTCACCAATCCCATTTAAATACTTTGACCGTGGTGAAATGGCAATTATCGGGCGTAAGTATGCATTGGTTGATCTCTTCAAGCATAAAGTCCATTTCAGCGGCATACTGGGTTTGATAAGCTGGTTGTTCATTCACATCATTTCTTTGGTGAACTACAATAATATTATTAAGACCCTTTATACCTGGGCAATTGCTTATATCACTTGCGACCAGCCACTACGAATGATTTTTAGACCGTCGTCGCGGGATAAAGCAACGGAGACGGAATTGGCCGAGGTGGATAAAGCTGCGTGATTCGTTTCGTTAAACCGCAGTTGAATCCATTGACAACGGGGGGTACGGGTTGCCTGGAATTCAAATCAGGCCAAAGCAGACCGGCCTGGTAGGAATTCTGTTATTCGGTCGGAATCGATACGTTGGGTTCTTGACGTAAATTACCTCTTTGGTTGTCGCAATTACCACCACAATATGATTTTCCCGTTGCACATATTTGAGACGTCGAAAACAAACGTCTAAAATATCTCTATGCGGAAATTAAAACTACAGGTACAAATGACCCTCGACGGATTTGTAGCCGGGCCGAATGGAGAGTTGGATTGGATGTGGATCGGGAAACGGGATGAATCTATTTTACATAAAGTAATTGAGTTGGCCGACACCTGCGATACTATTTTACTGGGACGCAAGATGACACGCGAGTTTATTGATTACTGGGAGAAAGTACTTGACAACCAATCCGACAGCCTGGACCACGCTTTATCTGAACGGATGGTAAGTATGCGCAAGATTGTTTTCAGTCGCACTGAGACGACTATTAAAGGAAGAAACGCGGAGATCGAAAACGGAGATCTGGCAACTGCCGTTCAAAAGCTCAAAAAACAGCCAGGAAAGGATATCATAGTCTATGGTGGCGCTACGTTTGTAAGTTCCCTCATCAGTAAGAATCTGATCGATGAGTACTATATTTTCCGGAGGCCGGTGGCAATTGCCAGCGG
>DASUTP010000665.1:0-3022 GCA_036374515.1 Chryseolinea sp.
GAAAGATTATTCTCCACATTTGTTTTCGAAACGTCGACGACAGCAAATCCTCCTGAAAGGGTCGCTGCTAAAATGTCCAGTAACAACGACAGGCCTGACCCTTTCCAGTAACCAATGGGAAGCGTTCTTTCAGACTCACGAATGGACGCAGGGTCCGTAGAAAGTGTTCCGTTTTTATCATAACCTCCAGGCACGGGCAATTGCTGATTTCTCAAAACATGAAGGTCGAGCGCCCCATACGAAAATTGAGACATCGCCATATCCAGCACAATTGCTTCATTTTGGTAAGGAACCGCGATCACCAACGGGTTATTACCCAGCTTTGCGTCGACTCCTCCCCAGGCGGGCATATTTTTAATCGTGTTCGTCCAACCAATAAATGCATATCCCCTCTTTGCTGCCCTCCAGCCATACGACCCTCCTCGCATCCAGTGATTTGTGTTGGCAAGTGCAACACAACCGATGCCCTGCTGGTCGGCAAGTTGCATAGCCCTGTCAGTACACACCAGGGCGTTCAGTGGCCCCGGACCAAGTTGGCCATTCCATTGTTCCAGTACGCCACTGGAATGAATACAAATAGGTTCTTTATCGGCCTTGACGTGACCTTCGACGACATATTTGATAAATTTTGCGAATCTGTTGACCCCATGCGTATAAACGCCTTCCAAACTGTTCACAGTATAGATGTGAGCGAGGGACGCCGCCTTATCGGCAGCAAAATTATGCTTAAGTAGTATCCGTTTGAATTCAGATTCCATTACATCTGCCGGAATCTTGACGGAAGAGGTTGTGACTGACATGTTAATTTGAAGAGTTTATATTCAAAACACAGTCGAAGTATAAGAACTAATTTGTTCAAAAAATCGCCTCTCCTGTAACTTTATGTTTAGAAACCTATCAAAGCAGCCTAAATGATCTATTTCAGTATTATCAAATAGAGATAACCACTGTTGTCACCGATTTTGCTGGAATTGAAATAATTCCATCCACGCCTGGTTGTTCAAGACTTTTAAAAAAATCCCCCTCTTTAGTCTGGTCAGCTGTAATGCTCGTAATCGTTTTACCGGTTACGTTAAACTCAACGTCTTCGCCGCTGGTGCCCGTATTTATTATCACGACCGTTACCTCATTCTTTGAGGGGTTGATAAAAGCTGACGTGCTTAGGTTTTCTTTGCCGGACACCACGTCTATCCGCTTGTATCCAGAATCAACGTGTTTTGCGTAATGTTTCATAACGTAATAAAACGGTGTAATTTGATAGTTGCCGCTATCATCTACAGAAACCATTGCTGCGTCTTCCGCACCACTGCCGGGCTGGGACCAAACCAACTTCCAATAGATATAGCCCGACGAATTCGCATACACCAGCGTATTGTGTATGAACACGGCCGTATTAAACCAAGACAAATTATCCGCATATTCTGTCATGATGTTTGGTTTACTATTATAGTTTGAGATTCCTTGTAAGGCCGCTTTGATCTGACTGGCTGGCGTGCTTGCGTTGATGTCATAAGGATGGTAAGCAAACAACTCGATGTGTGATTTATTTTTCAATGCTTCGACAAAGTTCGAATAGGATGTAGTATTCGGAGATTCAGGGCCGATCATAACTGGTCGGTCGGGTCTCCCCTGAATTTTTTCGTATACCTTATCAAAAGCGGTATTGTAGCCTGGCAACGTCGAAGTCTCGGTCGAGGACCATTCACAGGTTGTCCAGCCGGCGTTGATGTAAGATGGCTCGTTTTGGATGCTGATATATTCGGGATCAAACGGCAAATTATTTAGCAGATCTTCCCAGTAAGTTGCGTAGGCGTCATACATAAAAACGCTGCCGTCCTTCTTTAAGGTGCCTTGTCTCGTGCTGTTGTTGCTCTTCAAAGCTGCAGGCGGTCCCCATGAACTCAACAGTATTTTTACATTTGGGTTTTGAGCTTTCGCAAGTTGATGCAGTTGGTTGGTGGCGTCCCATAGTACTTTCGAATTATCATCGCTCATGGATGTTGTGCTTTTAACCGTAGGGTAATTATCAGGATAGTAACAATTTTTGAAGCGAATGATGTCAGCCCCCAGGTCTTCAAAAATCAAATCCGTGATCTCACTTTTTTTTGCACTTTTTAAAATACGTTCGCTATACCACGTCAATGCTCCTCCAAAACCTACCATTTCCTGGTAGGTCAACGAAGGGTCGATCGTGATCTTAAGTGCTTCGGGCTCGGGAGGCGTTGGTATGGCCTCTGGTTCATCGTCACTCCCACAAGAAACCGCGACGGCCAGAGCCAGAAAAAACAGGCTGATCCGTTTAACCATGCAAAACACTTTCATAATTGATCTATACATATTTTAAAAAATATTAAGCTGTCGCGGTAAACCTGTGGTTTATATTATCATTAGGTCAAGGCTTTATAAAACGAATTAATCGTGTACCCTTCGCGGTGTAAATCATTGCAAGGTAAACCCCGCTTGCTTTGTTGACAAAATCAAAATCAAATGAGCTTTTATCATCACTATGTTCACGGATGAATTCCACCTTACCCTGCATATTGAAGATGATTACTTTTGAAATTTTTTGTCCGGCTCTGGAAGAAAGTACCAGCCGGTTATTTTGAATAGGGTTTTGATAGTTGATTCCCGATGACCTGGAGTCTTCAGTTGATAAAACTTCCTCCTCGTCCCAAGCTTCCCGCTGCTCGTCCAAGCTAGCGATAATTGCGTCGATGGCATTCATTTCGTCAAGCGTGATGACATACTCATGGTTAAATACGGCATTGATATGTGCCGCGGAATTAGATAGCCCATCCGTGATGAAATCGCCGCCCCAGGTGCCAAACCAATTCCACGCCGCGCGCTCGACGAACATACGTTCAGGGTCGGGCATCGGCCCATTCTCTGACATCGTTATGATTTTTCTGCCACCAAAGATCGACGCAAGGTTGTCGAACATGATGAAACTGCTGGTATGTGTTCCTGCTGGCAAATAAATGTCCGCTCCGATCATATCCACGTACTCGTCACCGGGATACCA
>DASUTP010000666.1:0-10824 GCA_036374515.1 Chryseolinea sp.
GTGGGGTTAAATGTGATTCTTACCTCTTTGATTTATAAGCGACATCCCTCGCAGTTGAAATTTGTCCTGGTCGATCCGAAGAAGGTTGAAATGTCGCTCTACTCTAAGCTGGAACGTCACTACCTGGCAAAACTTCCCAACAGCGAGGAGGCGATCATCACCGATACACGCAAAGTCGTTCATACGCTGAACTCCCTCTGTATCGAAATGGAAAATCGCTACGAAATTTTAAAAGATGCAGGGGCAAGAAATCTCAAAGAATACAATACGAAATTTGTTTCGCGCAAGCTCAATCCGAAAGAAGGTCACCGGTTCCTTCCATACATCGTGCTGGTCATCGACGAGCTTGCCGATCTGATGATGACCGCTGGCAAGGAAGTAGAGACCCCAATCGCACGACTCGCGCAATTAGCGCGGGCTATCGGAATACACCTGGTCGTAGCTACGCAGCGACCTTCGGTTAACGTTATCACAGGTGTGATAAAGGCGAACTTCCCGGCGCGTTTGTCATTCCGTGTAACCTCAAAGGTGGATTCCCGAACCATCCTAGATACCGGCGGGGCCGATCAATTGGTGGGTCAGGGAGACATGCTGCTCTCTTCGGGCTCGGATATCATCCGCTTACAATGTCCATTCGTTGATACCCCTGAAATTGAAAAGGTATGCGATTTTATCGGGTTACAGCGGGGATATGATTCAGCCTATATGCTTCCGGAATTTGAGGGTGATGATGAAACAGGGCCGGAGAGTGTCGATCTCTCAGACAGGGATGCGCTCTTCGAAGATGCCGCCAAACTTATCGTCGCTCACCAGCAAGGCAGTACATCGCTTATTCAGCGCAAGCTAAAATTAGGATATAACAGGGCTGGAAGGCTAATTGACCAGCTTGAGGCAGCAGGCATTGTCGGTCCTTTCGAAGGCAGCAAGGCCCGAGAGGTATTGATCAAGGATGAGTATAGTTTGGAACAATTATTGACTAGTTTGAGAGAAAAACACAGTCAATTTTGACTTTTTAGCCTATTTTTAAGTTACTTACTGAAATGAAAAACCTATTCTTTGCTTTCACGGCGCTGATTCTGGCGTTTAGTGCTTCTGCTCAATACGACCCCAAGGCCCTGGAAATTTTGGATGCGATGAGCAAGAAGTATAAATCGATTTCCTCCTTTGAAGCCAACTTCGCCTACATTCTCTCTAACGACGTCGAAAAGATCAATGAGGAATTCAAGGGCAAGATCACCGTTAAAGGCGATAAGTTTAGAATGACGTTGCCGGAACAGGAGGTAATCAACAACGGCGCGACCATCTGGACTTACCTTCCCGAAGCAAAAGAAGTAAACATAGATAACTACGATCCGAATTCAGAGGATGTAAATCCTTCAAAAATCTATGACATCTACAAAAAGAATTTTAAGTACCTATACCTGCAGGACAAAGTGGAAGGCGGCGTGATGTGCGAGGAAATTGACCTGGTTCCTGAAAAAAAGGACGCCCAGTTTTTTAAGATCAAGATGTTCATCAACAAGAAAACCAAAAATATCCAGAGCTGGACCATGTTCGACAAGGGAGGAAACCGTTACAAGTATAGTATTACCAAATTCACTCCGGATGCCAGCGTAGACGATACATATTTCTCCTTCGACCCGAAAAAATATCCAGGAGTCGAGGTGATTGACCTTCGATAAATGTCATAACCGTATCGGTGTAAAGACAAAATGAAAGGAGTAAAAAGTAGCGGATAAGTTAAGAATGACGCGCGCTGAACTGTACGAACAGATAAAAAAGAAAACCTCCTGCCTTTGCATCGGACTAGATACCGATCTGTTGAAGATTCCGAAACATCTTCTGTCGTCATCGGACCCAATATTCGAATTTAATAAACAGATCATCGACGCTACCCACGCGTATTGTGTTGCGTATAAGCCCAACATTGCATTCTATGAAGCATTAGGACCGAAAGGATGGGAAAGTCTTCAAAAAACACTGGACTATATTCCAAAGGATATTTTTACCATCGCCGATGCCAAGCGAGGCGATATCGGCAATACATCCGCCTTGTATGCCCGCGCATTCTTTGAGCAAATGACTTTCGACTCGATCACGGTAGCTCCTTATATGGGAGAGGATTCAGTGAGGCCTTTTTTGTTAAAAGATAAGTGGGTGATTTTGCTGGCGCACACCTCGAATTCGGGAAGTCAAGACTTTCAAACGCTGGTGCTTGGCTCGGGGAAACAATTATATGAAGAAGTTATTGTGCGTGCACAGCGGTGGGCGACCCCTGACCAGCTGATGTACGTGGTAGGTGCAACGCACGCTGAGCAAATTGCCGCTATCCGGTCACTGGCGCCCGAACATTTTTTTCTTGTGCCGGGCATAGGCGCGCAAGGAGGCGATCTTGCATCAGTGTTGAAGCATGGTATGAACAAGCAATGCGGCCTGCTGGTAAATTCCTCCAGAGCCATTATCTACGCTTCAGGGGATGAAAACTTTGCGCATGTGGCAGGCGAGGAGGCCATGAAAGTGCAGCGGGAAATGGCCAAGTTTTTTTGATTGAGGACATTTCATTTTTTCCAGATCAAAGGTTTTTCCTAAACGATTGATTTTGCCTTTGCAAAATTGTAAATCGTAGATCAATACCGTTAACCTCAAATTTTAACAACCGATGTCTGAAGCGTTTCTCCATTATATATGGCAATTCCAGTATTTTGATAAAAATGAGTTGCAAACCACTTCCGGTGATCCTATTCAAATCTTCAATCCAGGCAACCGAAATTCCCATGCAGGCCCTGATTTCCAAAACGCACGCATGAAGATCGGCGAAATGGAATGGATCGGCAGCGCTGAAATTCACGTCCAGGCCTCGGGTTGGTCGGATCACAAACATGATCGCGACCCGTCTTACGAAAATGTTGTATTGCATGTCGTTTGGAAAAATGACAAGGTCATCCGTCGTAGTGATGGATCGCAGCTTCCCACCTTGGAATTGTTGAACCGTATTGATAATAAATTCCTTTTCAATTATCAGCGGCTGGTGAACAGTCCACAAAATATTCCCTGCGCCCCCTTTCTCACACAGGTTCAGGAACTCACCACGCATGCCATGATGGACAGAATACTCATGGACCGATTGGAGTTAAAAGCGTCCAGGATTGGGCACATACTAATTAAGAATAATAATGACTGGCAGGAGACGTGTTATCAAATACTTGCGAGAAGCTTCGGCTTTAAGGTGAATGCCGATCCATTCCAGCAACTGGCGCAGCTGTTACCTTATAAAGTTTTGAGAAAACATTCAGACAAACTTCTGCATATTGAAGCCCTTTTGTTTGGGCAGGGTGGATTTCTTGAAGAGCAGGATGAAAACGACGAATATTTCCATTTGCTGACGCGCGAATACAATGTACTTCGACAAAAGTATAAATTATCGGACCGGAGGCTCAACAAGGCTCAATGGAAATTCCTCCGCTTGCGGCCAGCCAATTTCCCAACGGTAAGACTCGCACAATTTGCCGCTTTGTTATTTACGCAACAGTCCTTGTTTTCAAGGATACTGGAGGCTGAAACCTATGGAGCGTTATTTAAGCTTTTTTCAATCCGGCAATCTGAGTATTGGACCAGTCATTATACTTTTTTTCGAGCTGCGCGGGAACAGGTGAATTCTCTCGGCGATTCGAGCATTGACATGATCATTATCAATGCGGTTGTACCATTGCTCGTAGCCTATGGAAAGTCCAGGGATGATCAACGGTACATCGATCGGGCTGTTGCCATTTTGCAGGAGGCTCCAGGCGAGGCAAATACTATTATTAACCAATGGAAGGCGTTAGGATTGAAAAGTAAAACAGCATTTGATTCCCAGGCATTGATTGAATTACATACCAACTACTGCGTAAAAAAACGATGCCTCGACTGTACGATAGGTGTTTCACTGATTAATCCGCGTCAACGATGAAGGCGGTCATTGTTGTTCTGAACCTGGCATTTCTAGGCTTCTTTTTTTTTCAGATATGGAGGCAAGAAAAATCCGATCTCCGAAAATTTTTCGTTCCGGCACTCGCTTTGAAACTGGCGTCGGGAATTCTCCTTGGGTTGTTGTATACTTTCTACTATTCCATTGGTGACACGTTTCTGTATTTTCAGGATGGTGTAAGGCTTGCAGCATTGGCTAGAACGGACATTGCATCTTATTTCAGCTTTCTCTGGGCGGGCGACGACTCCTTTCCAATCTGGTCGACACTCGCCTATCAGCAACCTCGTGCCATGTTCCTCTCGAAGGTGACGAGCTTGTTTTGCCTGTTAACGGCCGATAATTATTGGGTGACGTCCATGTATTTCTCGGGAATTGCTTTCGTGAGCGCGTGGATTTTTGTTAAAAAAATTGATGGAAGGTTTACTCAAGAACGATCTGCAGCCATCCTCGGATTTCTTTTTTTTCCGTCGGTAATTTTTTGGAGCGCGGGCATTATCAAGGAGAGTCTGGCGATGGCCTCGTTATTTTTTCTGTCGTTCATTTTTTTGAAAACATGGTGGCGGCAGAAAATAAATGGGATGGAATGGTTGTTGATCGTTTTGGCGTTATGGCTCGTGTGGAATTTGAAATATTACTATCTCGCTATTTTTCTGCCGGTCGTCTTTACAGCACTGGCACTTAGATACGTACTGTCAAAATTTATAATTAAGAACCTCGCCATTAAAATTTTGCTTTGGTGTCTCTTATTTACCCTCCCGTTGCTGATCATAAGCATTCTTCATCCTAATTTTTATGTTGAAAGATTTACAGACGTAGTCGTTTCCAGTTACTATCAGTTTGAAGGAATTTCGAATTCAGAAGATATGATCCACTATAAAGATTTGAAGCCAACACCGGTAAGTATGATGACTAATTCACCCTGGGCTCTTTTTTCCGGCCTATTCCGTCCCTTCATCACAGAGGCGCGGGCACTGTTGCAATGGCTGATCGCAATTGAAAATCTGATACTACTGATGCTTGCAACAGCAGCCGTGACGCAAACAAAAAAATTAGTGGCAAGTCCATACCGGCTGTTGCTCTTCTCAATCATTATGTATTCGATTCTGTTATGTGTGTTTCTGGCATTGTCGACCCCAAACTTCGGAACCCTGTCCCGGTACCGCGTGGGATTTCTCCCATATTTTGTTTTTGTTATAAGCATTGAAAATCCGTTTATTAACAAACTGATGAGGTTAAAGATTTTCAGGAACCTTGTTCGGTAGTTCAGCACGCTCTAACTTTGGCCGAGAACCCGTAAAAGATGGAAAATCCAGTAATTATTTTAGGTGCAAATTATCTCGGCCGTCAGGCAAAAGAAATCCTCGAAGGTAACGGTAACGTTGTTTTCGGATTTCTTGATGACAATAAAAAGCTTCACAATACTGAAATCGATAATGTTACAGTGCTAGGTAATACGGATGACGAGACATTTTTGAAACTTATTGGAAAAAAATGTGATGTGGCCGTTGCGTTGGATGAGAATAAATTAAGAAAGACTATGGTTAGCTTGTTAAACGATGAGTATAAAGCACAGCCAGTGAACGTCGTTTCTCAAACAGCTTCTATCGCATCGTCTGCCGATATGGGTCACGGAAATTTTGTCGATCATGGTGTTAGTTTTGGTCCTGGTTCCAGCATGGGAAATCACTGTATCATTCAAACCAATGCGATCATTGGAACCGAAGCCAAGCTGGGAGATTTTGTGCAGGTTGGTGCAGGGAGTATTATCAACGCCGGAAGCGAGATAGAAAATGAAGTTTTTATCGGGTCTGGGGTAACCATTGTCGGAGGTATTACCATAGGAAAAGGTGCGCGCGTCGGCGCGGGGTCCGTGGTAGTTGCTCCTGTAAAAGCCGGCGAAACGGTATTCGGTAATCCCGCCCAGAAGGTCAATGCCTGATCCACTGTTTGCGTGCAACGACGCGTTTTTGTAATACAAAAAAAAATGGCTTCAAGAATTTCGGAGACAGATTTGATCCTTAACGAGGATGGTAGCGTCTATCACCTCAACCTGTTACCGAAGCACATTAGCGATACCGTTGTTACTGTGGGCGATCCTGATCGCGTGGCATCGGTTAGCAAGTATTTCGACAAAATCTTATTCAAGACCCAAAAGCGGGAGTTCATAACGCACGTTGGGGAAATGAAACGAAAAAAAATTACGGTGATCAGTACCGGCATGGGTACCGACAATGTGGAAATTTTTTTTACGGAACTCGACGCATTGGTGAACGTCGATCTGAAAAAACGAAAATCAAAAGAGAAAAAGAGAAGACTGAACGTTATCCGGATCGGCACGTCAGGATCGCTGCAGAAGGACATACCGCTGGACTCGCATGTGGCTTCTGAATATGCGGTAGGTCTGGACAATCTCATGCATTTTTATCCCCTGGAAATGCACGCTTTTGAAAAGAGCATGGCAGCTGATATCAAAAAAAATGCGCATTTGCCGTTTTTACCGTATGTCGTGGCCGCCTCGTCGAAGCTTATGAAAAAGATTGCCTTTGACCTTATACCAGGCAACACTGTTACAACCCCGGGCTTCTATGCACCCCAAGGCAGGGTAGTGCGCCTTCGCCCGAAATATCCCAAATTATTGGATGAACTAGCCAACTATGGGGCTAAATCAAGGGGAACCGGTTTTCGTCTTACTAATTTTGAAATGGAAACAGCGGGTTATTATGCGCTCGCAAAATTGTTGGGCCATGAAGTCCTGAGTGTAAACGCAATCATTGCCAACCGCCTGGAGAAAAAATTTTCCATAGCCCCGGATGACGTCATCGACGGGCTGATCCGGAAAGTCCTGGAAAGGTGTTGATCTGTGGCGCCGGGGGCTTCCAGCTTTGCGTCCGCGTTGGACACTAAATAGCCGTACCGTCGTAGATTAGCTAAATCTGTCTTATTGACTCAGCTAATGGGCCAGAAATTCCTTCGCCTGACCTTTAGATCTGAACGTCCAGAACCTAGGCGTTTGCCGAACTATCCATGCGGACAATGTGTTTTCCAGCCACAAATGGTTCATTGTTGTAAAAGCCGGAAAGGATACGGTGCGCAATTTGTTCAATGATCAGCTCGTCATCGGTTTTACCTTCTTTTCCTTGCCAGAAAATGCGATTTCTGTGGCGTTTCATATCCTCCACATATCCTTTTGCCCGATTATATTGTTCATCAGTAAAAGTAATCGTAAAACAGGTTTTTACTTTTTGTGTCTCCATAGCGTGTAAAAAATTTGCAATAGTTATGCCATTTAGATTTGATAATAATTATACATAAAAATCAGTTTATTAGACAATGCTTGCCCGTGTACGGGCAAAAGTGTTCGACGTTGAAACAATAATTTGAGGGTTTCCGGGCCAAAATTGAAGCCGGGTAACTACTTTTAGGAGCGACATCATGTATGAGAAACTGTACGATCTTCGAATTATCCAATGGAATAAGGGTAGTTCATCAATATATACCGACAACTAATATTGTACACTGTGGAATTGTGCTGGGCATAGGAAGCCGGGATGAAAATGCCGCAACCCAGGGGATTGCTCACTTCTGGGAACACATGGCATTTAAGGGGACAAAAAAAAGGACGTCCCTGGATATTATTAAAAGTCTCGATTCGGTTGGGGGCGAATTAAACGCCTTTACGGACAAGGAAAAAATTGTATTCTATGCGTCGGTCAGGGATCAATACTTCGAGCGGGCCGTCGACGTCCTCACCGACATCACATTCCAATCGACATTTCCCGAAAAGGAATTGGAAAAGGAGCGGGGTGTTATCCTGGAAGAGATGGCAATGTATTTTGATAATCCCGACGACGCTTTACAGGACGAACTCGAGGCATTGATTTTCAAAGGGCATTCAATCGGAATGAATATTCTCGGCAACGAACAAACCATCCGGTCTTTCAAGAAAAAGGATTTTATTTCATTCTTTAAGAACCATGCCGACAACAAGAAGTTTGTGTTCACCTGTGTCGGGAATATCTCATTGGACCAGGTTGAAAACATAGCCAAAAGATATCTTGAATCTAAGCCTTTTTTTAAATCCAATATCAAGCGTAAGAAATTCACCGCCTATAAGCAACGCGAGGCTATACTACAGCGTGGGGTAAAACAGACCAGGTGTGCTTTTGGACGCGACGCTTATCCACTATTGAACCAAAACCGGATACCGTTTTTTTTGCTTAACAATATCCTCGGTGGCCCGGGAATGAATTCCAGGCTGAGTTTATCGATACGCGAGAAGTACGGGTTGGTATATGCCATCGATGCGCAGTACCTGGCGTATGCCGATACCGGGATGTTTGCAATTTATTTTGGGACAGAGCCAAAACAGGTCAGAAAATGCATGGCGTTGGTTCGCAGAGAGCTCGACAAATTATGTGATACCCCATTGCGTCCCAGCGAGCTCGCATCGGCGAAAGAACAGATAAAAGGACAGCTGGCCATGTCGGAGGAAAATAATCAAGGGCTGATGATCATGATGGGCAGGGCAGTGATCGATCTCAACCGTGTGCCATCGTTGGAGGAAGTGTACGAAAAAATAAACGAGGTAAGTGCCTCGCAACTCCAGTCAATTGCCTGTGAGATGTTCGACGAAGACAAATTGAGCTCTCTAATTATAGAACCCAAACATTAGCCTTAGCGGTATTCTGTCTTAAAACCCGTTGGACGGTATAATTACTTTAAACCGTCGGCGTTACCATAGTCGGGTTAGCTTTCACTATCAGTGTCTCTGCAGCATTGATATCAAATACTTTTATACTGATACGAGTCCTATATTTGCCATTAAAAAAATCAGCACGAAGCTGACGTGCCACCACGTCAGGAATTAACGATCAAAGGCGACCGATATGGAAATTTTCAACGAAGATCTGCTACGGTATGCGGAGCAGCATACGACACCCGAAAGCGACCTGTTAAAAAAGATCAATCGCGATACCCATGCCCATGTCCTGATGCCGCGCATGTTATCGGGACACCTGCAGGGCCGCGTTTTGTCAATGATCAGCCATATGATCCGTCCCCGACGGATACTCGAGATCG
This sequence comes from Chryseolinea sp., assembly GCA_036374515.1. Classification (GTDB taxonomy): domain Bacteria; phylum Bacteroidota; class Bacteroidia; order Cytophagales; family Cyclobacteriaceae; genus Chryseolinea. Next base: position 9,047 of record DASUTP010000666.1, read on the forward strand.
GCACATACACAGGCTATTCTGCCTTGTGCCTTGCAGAAGGTCTGACCGAGGACGGAAAAATCATCACCATCGACATCAATGAAGAGCTTGAAGAAAAAGTCAGATTTTTTTTTTCGCCTTGGCAGGATAAAATTGAGTACAAAATCGGGAATGCGCTCGAAGTGATACCGACATTGAATGAGACTTTTGATCTCGTCTTTATCGATGCGGACAAAGTGAACTATAGCAAGTATTTCGACCTGGTAATCGGAAAAGTACGGGGCGGTGGTTTTCTTCTTGCTGATAATGTTCTGTGGAGCGGAAAGGTTTTAGACAGGAATCCAGATAACGATACAAAGGCTATACTGGCATTTAATGAGAAGATTCAACACGATTCACGGGTAGAAAATGTACTTCTTCCGATTCGTGATGGTATTATGACGATAAGAAAATTATCTTTGTAGAACTTTTTAAGCTATGAGACTATTTTTTAGTGTTTTCTTTCTCGCGGTAGTCGCCGCTCAGGGACAAATTCCACAGGTACCACATAAAATGGAGTTCGCAGGAATGACGCTTACCATCCGCGATGATGCACGAAAAGAAATTCAAAAGGATGTGAATTCGCTGACGCAATCTCCCCGGCATCACAATATTAAAATTGAACGGGCGAAGACTTATTTTCCCATCATCGAAAAGGTATTTGAAGAAGAGCGCGTGCCAGATGACTTCAAGTATCTGGCGCTGCAGGAAAGTGCATTGATCGCCGATGCTGTTTCCGTTTCCAATGCAGTGGGCTTCTGGCAATTCAAAGATTTTACGGCCGTTGAGATGGGCTTGCGCGTTGACAAAGAGATCGATGAACGACTAAATATTGTATCCTCCTCGCGGGCAGCCGCCCGATATATAAAAAAGAATAATTTTTATTTCAACAACTGGATTTTTGCATTGCAGGCATATCAGATGGGCGCGGGCGGCGCAATGAAGAGCCTGCCCAAGGATCTCAGCGGGGTAAAACATATGGAGATCACCAGCAAGACGTACTGGTATGTGAAAAAATATCTTGCGCATAAAATTGCGTTCGAAAATGTCGTCGAAGGTGCCGGGCAGGTGAAGGCAATCCCTTACGAAAATCGCAGCAGCAAATTGCTCACTGATATCGCAAGGGAAGTCTCAGTAAATGAACAAGAGCTGATAGCGTATAACAAGTGGGCAAAGACCGGCAGAATTCCTGATGACCGTACGTACACGGTGATCATTCCGGTGGCTGGCGAAAAGGAGATCACACTGCCTTTGACGACGGTTGCCTCTGCCAAAGTTGAAACTCCGATTGAGAGCAAGGCAACGCCAACGCTTGCAGAACGCACGAAGATAAATGGTATCAAGGCCATCAAGGCCCACGCCGGCGAGACGACAGCGGCCCTTGCGAGCAGGGCTGGGGTATCACTTTCAAGTTTGTTGACGTGGAATGATATGTCAAGGGAAACCCGCATTGAAGCAGATCAATATTATTTACTAGGGAAAAAAAGATCGCGGGGACAGGAAGCATATCATCGGGTTTCACAGGGTGAAACACTTTGGCAGATAAGCCAGCGGTATGGGGTGCAGATAAAAAAACTGAAACGATATAACCGCCTCGGTTCAAGTGAAGCATTGCAAGAAGGCACCACCTTGTGGCTGGCGTCAAAGAAGCCAAAGGATTTCAACGAGAAGATCAACACGGATGAGGTGATTGAAGTAGATAAGTCATCAACTTTTGCCTGGACGGCAGAATCAGTCCCCGTCGCGATAGCTGCGACCAA
>DASUTP010000667.1:0-6287 GCA_036374515.1 Chryseolinea sp.
TGAGATCAGCCTTATTGTCAACGCGGATTACCTTTCCCAATGCTTTTTCCTCTCCAAACAATGCCTTTGCCGTCGACGCAGTGAGAATAATGGAAGATGCGTCATCCAATTGCTGGTCCCTTGAGCCCTCAATAAAAGCGAATGGAAAGATTTTTAAAAAGTCCTCTCCCACCCAGTGGAATAATTTTTCGACCCGGATATCTCCAGAGGCGAGGGTTGTATTTCTGGCTTCATTGCCAGTGGGACTAACGTACCTGATGCCCGGAATTGACTTTAACTCCTCCCATACCGGCAGCTGAACGGTGGTTTGTGTATATAGGCCGTTGTCGCCCGGCCTATTGATATATACCCGGTACAGCCGTTCGATATTCGGATGAAATCGATCCCACGTTAGTTCGTTCTGGACCCACAGGAGAATAAGTATGCTGCACGAAAGGCCGAGGGCGAGACCGAAAATATTTATAAACGAAAAAACTTTGTTACGAAGCAAAGTTCGAACAGCGATCGTAAAATAATTCCTTATCATAGAAGTAAAGGTTGGTACTCCCGGGCAACACTAAAACCCTGCCATCTATTGTGTTGGTAAAAAAGAGAAAAACGCCGTTCCAAAAATTACTTTCGCCCACTAGCGGACAATACCGTTTGGGATCGGGCATTAAAAACTTAAAAAATAAGACAACTTCTAAGTGCGTGGACTTTCACTCCAGGTTATGTGATGTCAGTTTGCTTCTCCCCGTATCCTTTAATGGTCGACTGAGTTTTGGAAGAAGCAGAGACAACGGTTACAATATGGATCGGAATTTCACAACGCGGCTTACTTTTTAAGCTCGCACGAGCATTGCCCGTGCGAACTTACATTATATTCTAGTCGGATACTTCAAGAGAAGTCCTCATAATCTGAGGATAGTCTTTTTGAGATGTCAGGACCATGTCGAACGTTACAGTTGATCCAGCAGCGGGCGCGACATAGTTGATTTCACGCGTCACGGATTCATCCCTTGGACCCGTACCTTCGTCGAAAGTCTGCAGGATTGAGTAGCTGCCGGATCCTATCTTATATTTTATCTCCACAGTTGCAAGAGGGTCGGAACTAGGATTGACATACATCAAACTGATGGTAACTGTTTCTCCGGCCTCTGGCTCTTCATTTGAAACCCCGATCGTTGCAACGGTAGAGGTAGTTGTGCCTTTTTGTTCGTATGCGGGCATAATATCATTCTCGTCGCACGAGAAGAGCAGGGCACAGCCCAGGATATATATTAAGGTTTTCATAGCTGATTTATTTTATATTATTGATCCCACCACATGCGGTCAAGCAGGGTGACTGAAGGAACATTTACAGCATTTCTGCTGGTTTCCGAATCCGGGTAGATCTGGCGCCGGATATACTCTCCATTGAGCTCCGGGTTATGATTATCTGGTAAAGTCATGTCTTCGTATTGGTAATTGAATCGCCGCGCATCATTCCATGTTTCGGGATGGAGAAAGAGCGCTACATACTTTTCTTTCATAATCAGATCCAGTGAGATGTTGGTTGCCCCAACGCTAACGGTGGGGGCGTTGATATAGGCTTCAATGGCCGCCGGCGCCACGCCAAGCATTTCCATATGGGCTCGTATGCCCGCAAGGTAGGCGTCATAAGCAGCGGGTTTCTCCCCAAGGCTCAACAAAGCCTCAGCCTCAATAAAGCGCATTTCAGAATTTGTGAGGATCAAAATTGGAGATACATCCGACGCATAGTACGTGTCTCGTGAAATCACGGATCGATCCCCTGAAATGCCCACACCCGTACCGCGGCCGGCGCCGTTGCGTACGCCAACAAATTTGCCGTCGTCGGTAGCGCTAAACATGAAAGGCATGCGCGGGTCTACAGCCCCGAACGTTTTTCCGTTCATGGCATCGGCAAGCTGCTCGGAGATCCAGCCATCCAGGATGCTGTTTTCCTGGCTCCTTGCTACGGTAGCCCAGGGGTTGTACACATCCTGCCCAGCACTGGAATAGGTAATGTCTGCATTTTCACTGTTGAGCATGATCCCATTCGATACTGCTTCCAACACCGCGTTTGCATCGAATTCCGGCGTGTTACTGAGACGAAGAAAATACCTGGCCTTCAACGAATAGGCCAGCTTGATCCAGTTTTCGATATCGCCACCATATACAAAATCATCGTCGCCCGGCGATGCGATGGACTCTGTCGCAGTAAGATCGATAATTGCCTCATCGAGCAGACGTTGGAGCGTATCATAGAGGACTTTATCGTCATCATACCCTGGCTGCAATTCAACCCCGAAGAACGCCTCTGTATAAGGTACGTCGCCCCATACATCCAATACAAGGGCAAGGTTAATCGTTTTCAAAACCTTTGCCACGCCTTCATAATGTGGGGCTCCCTCCTCTCTTGCCTGCACCTCAATATCACTGATGTCACTCATAACACGATACAAGTCCTGCCATTCTATGTCGTATGCAGCGGGGTCATGAATATCTTTCGTGCCGAACGCATTCGGAGAAGCAAGGTATTGTACATAGTACGAGGTGATGTTGCCCACCGCCTGTATGTTATCACCCGTTCGGAAGGAAGAGTTTGCCAAAAGCAACTCCATCGACACACGTTCGGGATTGTTGGGGTTTTCATTCACATCCAGGTAATCCTCGCATGAAAAACAAATCACCAGGGTCACCAAGACGAATGGCAGATATACTATTCTTTTCATATTAAATTCTTAAAGGGTGAGATGAAGTGAAAACAAAGTGCTCATCGTGCTGGGATAAGTAAGTCCGCTGAATCCGGTCGCATTGCCGCCGGCTCCTGCGCTGAAAGATTCCGGATCAAAATTGATCCAGGGGGTCCACAGTATTATGTTGTTTACAGTTGCAGACACGCTCGCAGATTGGAATGGAGTTTTTTGCAGCAACGTTTTCGGCAGCGAATAAGAAAGACTGACGTTACGTAGCTTGACGAACGATGCATCCTTTACAAAATTTTCAGACGTAGTCCGGAAATATACCCTGTAGAAACCTTGTCCATAGTCCACTCCGTCAGGGCCGACAGCCTGTCCGAGAAATACCTCCTTTGTATTGGGTGTTCCATCGGCTAACATGCCGTCAAAAACGACGACATCATTTCTGTTTTCAGAATAATCGAGCTTGCCAAAGGCCGAGAGGAAATTGTGAAATTGATCATATTGGTCTACACCCCACCTTGCGTCAACGAGGAAAGACAAGGCAAAGGCTTTATAAGTAAATGTGTTCCGGATTCCGCCCAGCCAATGCGGTTGCGCATTGCCCAGCACCAGCTGACTTGTATTCCTTACGGGAAATCCGTTGGAACCGATCAGCAGCGGCCGGTCATAATCGACGTACTTCAGGTCGTCTGGAGCTTCGTCGGGATAATAGCGCTGAAAGCTCGTTCCATATAAATTACCGTAGGCATCGCCTTCCTTAATTTTCATAGTCACAGTACTGCCGCTGTAACCGAACTGTTCTTCTAATGGAAATTCATCCAACCCCTCCGCTATCTCAACAACACGGTTCCTGTTTCGCGTAAAGTTTGCAACGATGTCCCATTGAAAGTCTGATGTCCGAACGGGCGATGCGCTGACAATTAATTCGATACCCTTATTTTCAATTTCTCCAACATTGGCAACGATCAAAGCATATCCCGTCGTCTCTGAAATTGGAACCTGGAAGATCTGATCCTTGCTGTTCGATTTATACCATGTAAATTCAACACCCAGGCGGTTGTTGAAAAACTTCAGCTCCGTTCCAAGGTCGATGGTCGTTGTGCGCTCGGGCTTCAAGTCTTCATTTCCCCGCGTATCGGCCCTGCTGTAGGCAAGAATGCCGTTGATGGGAAAACCGAGGCCTTTTTCGTAGACGGTGGAGGTGAGGTAAGGCTCAGTGTCTTTTCCTACTTCACCGTAGGAGGCCCGGATCTTTCCAAAGCTCACGACCTGTGGAAGATCCAAAACTTCATTGAAGACAAAACTGACGTTATAAGAAGGATAAAAAAATGAGTTATTGCCAGAGGGCAAGGTGGAGGTCCAATCGTTTCTCCCTGTTACATTCAGGTAAAGGAAATCATTATAATTTAGCAGCAGGTCGCCGTAGACACCAATTAGCCTTCGCTCCCGTAACTGTTGGATGGTGGATAACTGCCTCGTATTGCTGAACTGGTAAAACTCCGGAATGTCAAATTCCTTACCCGTGTTCACAAGCGAGTTTCTTTCCTCTTCAAACAATTCCTGCCCCAGCCTCAACGTTGCGTTTAGTTTGTCAAAAACGTTTTTATTGAGCTCAACATAAAAGTTAGAATTCAGAATACGGCTGTTGATCCTGGTGTGTTCGATATAACCTCCATTTGTGTCGATTGGAAATTCATCCGCGACACTTCTGGGTCCGGGGGCAATTTCTTCCCGAAAATCCGAATAAAAGTCCGTTCCCAAGCGATAGTTCAGGCTAACCCAGGGAGCGGGCGTATAGTTCAGATAAATGTTTCCAATAAAGCGATCTACATTATCTTCGTATGTCCAATATTTGGCGCTGTACAACGGGTTGTCTGACAGTCCCACATAATTTTGCAAACCATTTTCGTCTTCAAAATTTCTCACATCTCGAGTTACCGGATAGTACATGAGATTTTCCATAAAGCGGTCGTGAGGAACACGGTTACCGCCTGAATTTGTGTAGTTCATGGACACTGTCGAAGAAAACTTCTCGCTGAATTTTAATGTACCCGACACTTTTGCCACGGTTCTGTTCCAGGTACTGAACGGAATTACCCCTTCCTGGTCCGTGTTTGAAAGCGATGCATAAAATGTTGCAACTTCATTTCCGCCTGAGATGCTGAGGTGATTGTCCCAGGTCGTTCCCGTCTGCATTGCGTTTTTGACGTTGTCATAGTATTTGTAATCGGGATCGATGAGGTTAGCTACTCCGATCGGTGCTCCCCACGCGGGAAAAATATCATCGGGATCATAGAGCTTGTTCGACCCCTGTCCATATTGATCCTGGAAAGAAGGATACTTGTTGACCTTGTCAAGACCGAATGAGCTGTTCACTGTAATCTGTACCTTTCCAGCTTGACCTCTTTTTGTCGTAATGACAATTGCTCCGTTGGCAGCCCGCACACCATACAGTGCTGTGGCTGCAGCGCCTTTCAGCACATTCACCGATTCAATATCGCTTGGGTTAATATCCAGCGCACGATTGCTAAGTCCCCGAGGGGTGTTTGGAACGTCCACACCACTTCCCACTTCAAAAGTACTGTTGTCGATGGGTATGCCATCCACGACAAACAAGGGTTGATTGCTTGCTTTGGGATCCAATGACGTAATACCTCTCACAATAATGCGGGAACTCATGCCGGGGGCACCCCCCGAGTTGGTAATTTGCACGCCGGCGACCTGACCCTGTAAAGCGGATACGACGTTGGGCTGTCGCATTTGCGTGAGACTTTCTCCTGACACTGCCTGCGTGGAAAAGCCAAGTGACCGTTTTTCCTGTTCAATGCCGAAAGATGTAACAACGACTTCATCCAATTGAGTAACATCCTGTTCGAGAGCGAGATCAATAACGTTTCTGCCGCCTGCTTCAACTTCCACCGTTTGATAACCGATAAAGGAAAATATGAGGACCGCTGAACCCGTCGCGGCAGTGATGGAATATTTTCCCTGTGAATCGGTTACGGTTCCCTCCTGAGTGCCTTTCAGGACGACGCTTACACCCGGAAGGGGTGTCTGATCATCCGCTGAGGTAACGGTACCGCTAATCGTAGATTGTTGTACTAACATGTCCGGCAATCCGGCAAGCCATTTGTTCCGATCATTTTCGGCAATGCTATACTTGTCTGCTTTGCCGTCAGCCATCAAAGGATTCTGACAAACGATCACGATAGTCAAGGCTAAGGCAATATGAGTGAAACGGAAAAAAGGCGTCGGTCTAGGGCGCGACATCGAATTGAACGGCCTCATAAAGCATAGCCAATCTCTTGTTGATATAGAATACTTCATAGTGTAATTATTTGAACTAAAAATATTAGATGGTATTACCTGGTTACAGGTTATTTTCACTCTGATGCTTTTGCCCTTGGCAAAAGCCTGTGGTGAGTTCACGTTGTGTCATTGGTGTAGCGCATCGGGGTTTTTATTTTTAGGTTAATGAATTATTTGAGTACATATCTTTCTCACGTCCGTTATTTTATTCGGTTGACGTGATGGAACAGCAATAAAGTACAGGGCTCGGGTTGCTTGCGGATACATGCCTTTGATCGGGTAAATATTTTGTTA
>DASUTP010000668.1:0-13506 GCA_036374515.1 Chryseolinea sp.
AAAAATTAAAATGCTGTATCCATTATAATAATCGGCCATACTTTGCGCTGCTCCCATAAATTCCCCCTTATACCCCTTCATGACTGTTACCACCTCCATCATCTTTGGATCCTCTGGATGGTCCCAGCCTGAGTGGCCGAGGGCGTGGCCGGCAAGGTGCACCAGAATCAATCCAGCGGCTGTCCTGAGCAATATTTTTGCATTCATGTGTATGAAGTTTTGATCTAGTTAAGTTCGGGTTCCAAAAAATTCTCAGCTCCGAATCGCCGTTAGCCGAAAGATCTTGCTATCATTAATTTCGTATATGACAACGATTTCCAGCGCAGCATCGGAACCTAGCCGGCCAACGATACGCTCATGGTCAATGACTTTATTGTTGAAAATAATACGCTTTAAAATAGTAGCGTGCAATGCCGGCGAAGCATCGAACAATTTCTGATAAAAAGTTTGCAAAGCATCTAATCCTTCAAGCGTTGGTTCCTGCTCACGATATGAGTAAAGCGCAATATCAGGGCTAAACGTTTCCATAAATCGTTTGATGTCCCTGCTGTTGTAACTGTCTACGCTTTTTTGTACCACCTGCTCTGGCGTCAACGGATGGATAGGCATCATTTTATTAGATAAATTTTTAAATTTATTTTCACCATCAAAGTTCCCATTTTAGTTTTCATCAAACTGGAAAAAGTTAGTAGCCATCTTTCCTTTGTGAAAATCTGAGGGTCTTATCGCAAACGGACTGCCGCAGTTATCTCGACAATCGCAGGCTCATCCAGGGGATCCAAGTTTCACCAGACAATCTTTCCCAGTGCGCAACCAGATTATTTTGACCCTGTCTGACAAGTTGTGATCGCATGTCGGCTCCAACGATATGAAGCACGCCTTTATCGTCTATATGCGCCTCCATCTCTGCGAAAGCTCCCTGATTGTCGAAGGAACGCATTTTATATTTCGTGGTTTCGGGATCGAAGCTGCCGATCATTTCATAAGCTTCAGTTTTTTCATCGCCCACCTGTACATCGACTTTGTGCAGAATGAAATTTTTGTTCAGGATCCATTCATAGCTGTCCGTGCCCCGAAATTTAATTGCCGGATTGTCATGTTCCGCCACCACTTCACCTTGAGTCTGCCAGACTCCAATAAGGAAAGCTAGTCCTTTCATCGATGATCGTTTAGTCAGTAAATAGCTGCATGCGTTTATGAACGCATTAACAGTTTTTCTCAAGGGAGACAATATACGCTAGCCGGAAATATTCGGCAACTGTTTGGATCAGCTGATATTATTTTCAAGGTCGACAGTTATTTTTTTTACAACGGTATCGATCTCGTGTGCCTCATCGATCATTTTGGTGATGAGAAAGCCAATGTCCATTGCAGGATCAAGGTTGTAAATGGATGCAAGCCCGAGGAGCCTGGCTACAGGGCCTCGAAGGTGGTGCGCATTTGTATAGCTGTATTTTATCAGCATCTCGTTTTGTGCCCGAATTTGAGCAGTCCGCTCCGTCACCTTTTTTTCAAGATCCATGTTCAATTCGTTGAGATTATTTTGAGTCTCCACTAATTCCACGTTCCGCGTTTGGATTTCGTGCGCTTTCTGGTGAAGCTCGTTATTTGCCACTTTGAGATCCTTGTTAATTTCATCATATCGCAGCTTTAATACCCACGACGCATACGTGAGGATGAAGTATAATATCGAATAGGTAATAGCAACCGTCACAACATCATTTAACTGGCGTGAAAACGCCAATGCAGGATTATGAAACTGGTAAATAAAAATTGAATGCAGAATAATGAAGGTGAGACAATGCATTACAAACAGTAAATTCCCTTTAAGCATAACTGAATATATAAACCCAACAATTAGTATGATCGACAATGATGTCGTCGTATTTGTCGGTACAACCAGGCATTGATAAATCATGGCCAGCAATATGATGGAGGTAAAGATCAGAACCGCAGCTGTCGGGTAGTGGCTTCTCATGAAATAAGCAGCCACACAGGCAATTAGAATTGCAACATCAATGCCGATTGATAGTTTATCCTGGGGATAAAGAATTGAATCTGCCAATAGAATCAAAACAACCCCGGCCATGGCAATCCTTAATAAAGTATTTAAAAAGAACTCCTCAATGTTGTCGAATCTGAAATTCATGTTCAATGCCTGTTTATTCGCTAAATTATGCTACAGGCACGATTTTCCAGCTACGGGCACGAACATATTATTGATTAAAAGGGCAAGGCCATTTGAGGGCGAGAAATTTATTTGCTGAACTTAATGCGAGCATCCTAGTTACAGTGTCAGGTCGGTCAAAGCTAAACGCATTAACTTTGGGTGGAAGAATATACCTGGTATAAAACATCATCGGTCTGCGTCCTGTGACTGCGCACTCGCGAAAAGGCAAATAGCTAGGCCAACATCAATCGTCCGCTTGCATTGAAGGTCCTGCACCATTTACGTTGGCGGTATAATGAGAGTTACGGTTTCTATAAGGTTACAACGCAAACGTTAGAGCTCGGTCACACGGCCGCAGCGTAAGAAATGCACCGTTACGCAATAAGCTAAAGCTCAAAGAGATTTAAGAAATTCCACCAGATCAGTTTTTTCTGTATCTGTCAGGCCGAGTTTTTTAAAATTGTCGTAATGGTTTACAACGTCAAGAAGTGTTGGAAACCTTCCATCGTGATAAAATCCCCTTTTGCGTATCCAGATGCCTTTCAATCCTTGCGTCACATACGTTTTATCGGGTGAACGATTCGCCTGAAAATCATCAATCCCTATTTCTTCCGGTTTATGAGCGTTGTATCCCGGTTCAGTAAAGAGAGGTGGAACATGGCAAGAAGCACATTGGGCTTTTTCATTAAATAATATTTTACCGCGACCGGCGGCTGCCTCGTCAAATGAATTCTTGGGTGGCTTCGGGGCTGGGATTGCAAGCTGATAAAATTGCAGTGCCGCAAGTTTGTCGCTTATCTTATCTTCCGCGCTTTTTTTCTTTCCGAAGCCGGCCTTGGCTGCGATAGGAAATTGTTCCGCATCCAACAGTCGTGGATCATAAAATGTACCCTGACCGTTAAGTTCAAGGTTTGCAACATAGGCATTCCAGTAAGTCACCGTACCCCATCCGCCGGTCCACGTATGTAAATTATGTCCCGCATGACCGAATGCCTCCGGAATTAGTGTTGCCGCAGGCTTTCCATCAGGCCGCATGGCTTTGCCATCCAGGTTGAGCTCAGCGTCAAACTTACCGGGACCCCAGGACGCCAGGACTTTCTTCAACGTCTCAACATCAACGTTGAGGGCCTCCGTGAGTACAGAAAGATCTGGGGACATTGAAATGATGGCGCCAACATTAAGGTCTTGATTCGGCCATCCGTCAAGTCGTTTTCCGATACCCGTCTCGCTGTCGACCGTTGAGTGACATACTGCACACGTCAGGCCGATTGATTTTAATTTGCCCTCTTCAAAATTCCCAACCACGCCAACGACGGCGTTTAGCTTAATCAGGGCAAGCGTCGCGTCAGTGTCATCCAAAATCTTTCCTTCCCGTATGTCTTTTTTCACCCCTTCAGGCAATACATCAAGGTCGACCTTTAAGCCCGCTTCCAAGGCTGCCTTCGGCGTCAAGCCCTTGCCTATGCCGCCGGCTTTTTCATCGGCGATCGCGCGATGCAACTGGAGCTTGTCAGTCCAAAATGCTTCGTCGCCAAAAGTTTCAAATCGAAAAACAGCTTTGCCTTTATCCAGCATTTCCGAAGCGTTTTCCGTAATGCTTACGTTCCAGGAGTTCGGGTTGCCTGATTCATCGACCGATTGCCGATCAGACTTTTTCGGAGCAGAGCATTGTAAAAGGATGCCGCTCACCAGGACTAATATTAAATTCCCTTTCATGACCCAAAGGTTTAATGTATCCACCTGCAAGCCGTTTGGCCGCTGCTTTTTGGATACTCATTGGTTGAAAAGGTTACAAAAAATTCAGACGTGATTTTTGTGATGGACAAAATCGTTTCCGAATTGTCGTTCACTACTTCGCCGCGACGCGCTCGATCTTGCCGACAAGAAATATATATGAGCATGCGCCTACAATACTAAGCGAACCTATAAAGACAAGGGCAGGTTTGAAGTTTCCGCCGCTTGCAAGAATCCCGATGACAATCGGAACAACAATGGAAGCCAGATTTCCTGAAAAGTTAAAGATGCCACCTGTTAGTCCGATCAGATGTTTAGGTGATAACAGTGAAACGAAGACCCATGAAATCAGGCCCATGCCGATGCCAAAGAAAGACAGCGACATGAATGTAATAATGAGTGCAGTATCGTCAACATAGTTAGCACCAATAATACTGCCAGATAAAATAAGACCAATAATAATGGGAGTCTTTCGCGCCATACTTACAGATCGACCTTTGCTGATTAACCGGTCTGAGACAAAGCCGGACAAAAGCAATCCGGCGCATGCCGACAAAAAAGGAATAGAGGCAAGGTATCCGCTCTTAATAAAATTTAATCCACGGTACTGAACAAGATAAGTGGGGAACCACGTAAGAAAAAACCAGAGTGTTGCGTTCAGGCAAAATTGGCCAATGTACACCCCCCATAACGTTCGATGGGTCAACACTTGTTTCCAGTCCTTCCATTGCCAGGCCGATGTCTTTTCTACATTCTTCTTGTTGAACACCCCACCTCCTTTTTCTATGTAGTCGATTTCCGCCTGGTTGACGCGTGTGCTTTCCAAAGGATCGCGGTACAAAATATACCAAACAATTCCCCACACCAATCCCACCGCCCCCGTCACGATAAAAAGTCCCCTCCACCCGGCATAAACCTGCAGCGCCACGAGCAAGGGCGTGAGAAATGCAAGACCGATAAATTGGCCCGAGACAAACAACGCAATGGCTGAAGCTCGCTCATGATCCGGAAACCAGCTGGTAACGATCCTATTGTTGATCGGATAAGAAGGCGCTTCAAATGCCCCCGTTGCCAATCTGAAACCAAATAAACTCGCAAACCCATTTGCAAACCCCTGTGCTACCGTGGCCAGTGACCATGTGATGAGACAGACAGCATATAGGATCCTGGGAACGATGCGATCGGCGACCAGACCGCCCGGAATCTGTAAGGCCGCGTATGACCACCCAAATGCCGAAAAAATCAACCCAAGCTCGACTGACGATAATTCTAATTCTTTGCTGAGACCTGACGCGGCAACAGACAGGTTACTGCGATCCAAATAGTTTATTACTACGTTAATGAAAACGAGCGACAGCATTCCATATCTAACGTTTGTCTTCGTGCTTTTAGTTTGAATTTCAGTCATGTCGCGTGGTTAGATTGCTGGAAATATTTTTTTTGAAGAATTATCGTGCTGTCCATCCACCATCGACCGTGATCATGGTCCCAACCATGTAGCTAGCTGCATCACTGGCGAGAAAGATTGCCGCTCCCTGAATCTCCTGTAATTTTCCCCAACGGCCAAGGGCAGTGGCACCTACCACAAATTTTTTACCTTCATCTGTATCGGCAATCGGCAAATTCATCTCCGTTAAAAACGGCCCGGGGCAAAGCGCATTGACATTTATGTTAAACGGCGCCAACTCCAATGCCAGCGCACGGGTCATTTGCACTACGGCTCCCTTACTGGAAGTATAAGGCGTTCTGTTGGCAAGGCCAACCAATCCTAATGTACTGGCAAGGTTGATGATTTTACCACTTTTATTTCTTTTCATGTGCGGGGTCACGGCCCGGGCGCACAACCAGGTACCCGTCACGTTGATATGCATCACTTTGTTGAAATCCTCCAATGTGAGTTCGTCGATAGCACCCCGAATATTGATGCCGGCACTATTGACAAGAATATCAATTTGACCAAACATTTCAATAGCTGCACTTGCCATGGCTTCGGTCTGAAGCTGATCGCCGACATCCGCGCTAAAGGACTTTACTTCCACCCCAAAATCGGCTGCAAGGTCGTTCGCGGCCTGATTTCCCTCGTCACTGTTTCGATTCACCAACATGATCCTGGCCCCGGCAGACGCCAATCCTGCAGCCATCGCCAAACCAAGGCCCTTTGATCCGCCGGTAACCACCGCGACCTTTCCACTTAAATCAAATTGCTTAATCCCAGGAAGTGTATCTCTGCTCATAGCCAAATTGTAGAATTGTAAAAATAACTGAGTCCCGATTTGTTTTTTGACTGTTCAATGTTGCAATTTCTTCATACCAATCCTAATCTGTCTTTGCTATAAGCAAGGCACTTAACGATATTATCCTCTTCAACGGCAAGCTTTTCTTCTCCACCCAGCTGTGAGACTCTGGGAAGCGGAGCTCCGTAAGGATGCTGCCGTACCATGCGTAGCGTCCTTGCAAGTTCGGCGGCGGGTACGCCGTCAAACACTTTCCAGTACTCATCTTTCAGACATGGAATCTCCAATGGATCGCGGGTAATCATTTCAAGATTGAAAGCAACCGCCGGATTGTGTTTTTTACACAGTGTAACGATCTTCGTCAAGTCCAAAAAACCCTTTCCTAACGGAACCTCGGAAAGCAGAAACCCATCGGGATATTCTTCTACTCCCATATCTTTCACATGGGTGCTTACGACAAACGGAACCAGCGTCTCGATCACCTCCATGGGATCCTCTGCCAAAGAAATGCTGTTTCCGAAATCCAACGTTACACCTACCCATTCGCTGCTCAGGGTTTTCATTGCATTCGCCAGCTCCGAGGCTCTCCAATCTTTGTGATTTTCCACGGCAAGCTTAACCTTATGCTTTCGAAGCACCGGTTCAGCCAGTTGCAAAGCTGCCATCGCTTTTCTTTGGAATTCCTCGACTTCCGCCTGGGAGTGAAACGACTCATATCGGCGTCCGCTGGAAGTTACCGTCCGCAATATCACTGCGCCCGCTTCCTTCGCATTAATAACCTCTTTTTCAAATTTGCCCACATCATCCGGGGTGTAAGGCACGCCAATAGACCCCTCCAGGTAAAGACCTAGTTTCTCCCTTCTGTCACGAAGTTTTTTCGCAAAATCATCGGTCCAGTCCCTGACCACTACCTGAATTCCGCCAGCACCAATCTTGTGGCAGTGTTCCAGGAGGTCGATGGCGTTTGTAAATCCAGGATATTTCTGACTTTGCACCTTGGAATTCCAACGAGCTCCGTAAGAATGGACGACAATGCCCATCCGATGCTCCTTTAAAAAACCGGGGACATTCAGAAATGGCAATGCCATCATACCAAGTCCTTTCGAACTCGTTTCCCGTAAAAATTCTCGTCGGTCCATTTTTGTGTTGTTTTAAACTTTATTTCGCATTGCTTTCAGGAATTTTCAGTTCCTTACTGTACTTATTAAGTTCATCAGCCGTCCACGGAACCACCCGACCTTGCGACATGACGCGGGTCATCCCAACGGTACGCCTGCTGATTGCCCCAGCGGCATTTCCCCATTCGTTTCTGATATAAGTTAATATGCAAGCAAGCGATGCGTCGTCGATGGTGGAATGAGACGGCATCACAGGCAGGATCTCTGGGGCATCATACCGTTTTCCATTTACCTCCACAGGACCTTCCATACCATGCAACAGGATCAGCGCCAAACGTTTTTCATCTCCAGTTACCCATTCAGAGCCGATCAGGCTTGGTGCAAACCGCGGTTGGCCTGCGCCGTCTGGCCCGTGACATCCCGCGCACGTGGTTAAATAGAGTTGCCTGCCGGAAACAAATTGCTTTTGCTCATTTTCGCTGAGGGGGTTGTTGCGTTGAATATTACTGGTATCGGCAATGTGACCCGGCCATTCAAACATCGCCGACAGTGTTTGAAGTTGTTCATCTTTTTTATCGCTGACCAAAAATATTTTCGGCGCTGACGCCAGGCGAATGGGTTTAATCTTATTTTTCCCTTGAATGGATATGCCTGTGAGCAGAGCCTTTTCCCGCCAGCCAAAAGAATTCTTATCAGAATGTAACATTGCCAAGAGCTCCGTTAATTCTTCCGTACTTCTCTTTTTGACTATCGCCGCCGTCAGCATTTCCAAAAAGATTGCCTTTGCGGGATTGGAGGACTGCCATGTAGGTGCTGGCCACAAACTTTTCATAAAAGCAAATTCCCGATTTTGTAAACTGCTCATCACTGCGTCACGGATGAGTGCGGACGTATCATACCGGTCAATAATGGCGGCCAGAAGCGGATGAGCTGACGCGGGGTCAAGCGCATTCGCTGTTAACGCTATCTGAAGCACCTGTTCAGCCGGCGCATTTGCAAACACACTTAACAGATTTTTTCCGAGTTTCGCCCGGAGGTCTTTATTATTGAGGGCCAAGGGCTCCAGGAGGCGAACTGCCGTTGTTCTGACGAGCGGATTTTGATCATCGAGAAGGGCGAAAAGCACGTTGGCGTCCAATGCATCCAACCCCTCTAATGTCCAAAGCGCATGAAAGCGGGCAAAATTATTCGTTCCGTTTAATGCCAGCTGCTCCAATTCCCTCCGAATTTTTTTATCGCCGCGCTCCACGAGCAACCGTTGGGCTACGTCGCGGTACCATCCATTATCGTTTGAAAGCATGTCAACCAGTTTTTCAGACGAGAGGGCTGAAAGTTTCAGGGGAGCCGAAGGCGTCCAGTTCGCAGGAACAACCCGCCAAATGCGGCCTCTGTTAATAGGCTTTACAAGTTTGCGTTTGATCGTTTGCTCGCGAAGGTAAGGAGTTACGTAAAGACCATGCTGTACAAGTCCCCTGTACATGTCCGCAACATAAAGTGCACCGTCAGGACCTGTTGTGAGAAAGACCGGCCGAAATCGTTCGTCTGTCGACGCTAAAAATTCCCTGCCTGGCGTCGGGTCATAGGCACTTATTAATATCCCCTCCTCTTTTACGACGTTGCGCTTGATAAGATTTCCAGAAGGTTCACAAACAAAGACATTCCCGTAATAATCTTTTGGCAAAGCAGTTCCGCGATAAAAAAATGGCGAGCAGGCAGCTGTGAATTCGAGCAGGCGGCCTTTCTCGTCTAAGGTCCCGGGAATATACCCCCTGTTAATCGCCGGATTCGGACGAATGGGGTAAATGCGCCTATCGATGGTTAACCCATGGTCTATGCCCGTCGTGGGTGTGTGATTTTTGTTTCTCGTAAGGTAATTTGGCGGTACCAGATCTGCATGGAGCTGCGACCAGTTGTAGTTATAGTACAGCCTTCCCTCATCATCGTGGCTTATGCCCCACTGCCCACGAAATTCAGTACTGTCGCGAACCCATTTTCCATGCTTCAGGTGATAACGAAAGCGTGACTTGGCATTGTAGTACCAGTTGTCCGTGTTTCGCCAGAGACCGTTGCCCGAATGTTCGGGACTGGGCCCTCCCGCATAAGCTGAATCCAATAACGTTTTTGTATCTGCACGCAAGTCTCCATCCCGATCTTGAGTAAGCCATAGTGATTGATTTTCGACAACCAGTGCTCCACCAGGGACCAGCGCCAACGACCTGGGCATGATCAGACTGTCGATATAGATCTTACTGACATCCATTTTGCCGTCACCATCGCTGTCCTCCAAAATAGAAATTCGGCCAACCGGTTCATTTTCGCCTTTGCCGTCGATGTCGGGCATAAAACCGCGCATCTCGACAACCCATAGCCTACCATCAGGATCAAACAAAATAACCACCGGGTCCTGAACCATCGGCTCAGATGCGACCAGCTGTACCTGTAAACCATCAGCGATCTGAAATGACGATAGTTCCTCCGCAGGCGTTCGTTCGGGTGACGGGCCTTCAGAATTTTCCGTCTCCGGCTCCTTGTTACAGCTAGAACAATAGAATCCGATCACCAGACCGATAAATAAAAAGACCTTCAGATTCGAAAGGTTTCTGAACATACCTGACAAGGTTCCGTGGCGCTTTAAAAAAATATTCTAGACGTTATTGGGATCGGGGTGCACCCACGGCTGACGATAAGGCCGTTTCAGCAGGGCGTTGGCCTCTGCGTCACCCACGATCTGCCGTTTTTTCGGATCATACACTACCGGTCTGCCTGTTTGCATCGATATGTTAGCGAGAATACAACTGGCGGTTGAAATATGTCCTTCTTCAATATCCGCTACCGGCCGGCTGCTCTGCTCAATGGCGGCGAGAAAGTCCAGCATATGTAAGCGTGTCGCTGGTGCTGCATTCAATTCTATCCGTTCTTCGGTAAGGTCTTCCGGATATTTTTCTTTTTCGTAAACAACATCTTTATGGATCTTTGCTGCGTCTTTTTCAACGGGCATGAAGTCATATCGCATGGTGCTGGCGATGAGCGTTCCCTTATCACCATACAAAGTAAACGACCAGGGGTAATCGGGATTATCAGGCGTTCCCCATGTACGATGCTGCCAAACACAATTTAGCTCCGGGTATTCGAAGATTGCAGTTTGTGTATCCGAAATGTTAGACTTCGCCTCTTTCTGCACATAGATCCCACCATGCGAAGTGATGCGTGTAGGCCAACCGAGCTTTAACATCCATCGAACGGTATCGAGCATGTGGACACACATATCGCCGGTAATGCCGTTTCCATATTCCATAAAGGCCCGCCACCACCGCAAATGAGGGATACCATCATACGGCCGTAATGGCGCGGGTCCAGTCCACATCTCATAATCGAGAAAATCGGGGACGGGCTCAAGCGGAGGGTTTGCTCCATTCCGCATGTGCAGATAACAACACATTTCCACATGGGATACCTTGCCTAAAAGCCCGGCATCAACAATATTCTTTTTCGCCTCGATAAGATGCGGCGTGCTTTTACGTTGCGTGCCGACCTGCACCACCTTTTTATACTTGCGGGCTGCTGCCACCATAGCCTCTCCTTCTATGATATCAACGCTGATCGGCTTTTGCACATAGACATGGGCGCCTGCTTTTACGGCGTCGATCATTTGCATAGCGTGCCAATGATCCGGCGTGCCGATGACTACAATATCAAGCTTATTTTCAGAAAGCATTTTTCTGTAATCGCCATAAAGTTTAGGACGCTTACCGGATTTTTGCCGTTTGGACACCAGATCCGCCGCGGCTGAAAGCATATTTTTGTCCACGTCACAAAGGGCAACAACCTCAACGGGCGCTACCTGAATGAGTCTGAACAAATCGCTTTTGCCATACCAGCCCGTCCCAATTAATGCGACCCGCAGGGTTTTCGCCTGATCAAGCGTATCCTTTGCCTGAGCGCCTAATGCCGAAAGTGCCAGCGATGCAGTGGCTCCTTTAATAAAGTGTCTCCGATCCAGTGTAAAATTCTCCATGAGTTTCCAAGGTTGAGTTAAAGGTTAAATATGTTTTCACAACTATCCAACCTAAATTAGAACGAATAAATAATATGGACAACTTTCGTCGCGGTCTTGTTGACCCTGAGGCTATTTAAATTTTTCTGAGGGAAAATGGTGGTTATAACAGGTGAAAAGTGTACACGAAAATTTTTAGAGTTTTGTAAGCGTGTTCAATGTCCATTTAGTACAAATAAGATTCAGCGTTTACCAGAACCTGCTGATTTTTTGTGCTGTTACGCCTTTTGTTCTGAGTGTTAAAAAATATCTAACTTTTAGTCGCATACTTAGAATGATGAAAAACTAAAATTAATGCAGGTGGAAGAAAAAAATTTAAGAAGCGCTGATTGGTTTGGCCGCAAAGGTAAAGATGGCTTTATCTATCGTGCATGGATGAAAAATCAAGGCATTCCGGATTATGAATTTAACAATAAACCGGTTATAGGGATCTGCAACACATGGAGCGAGCTAACGCCATGTAACGCGCATTTTCGTGAGTTGGCAGAAAGGGTAAAGCGTGGCATTCATGAAGCGGGTGGATTCCCAGTGGAATTCCCATGCATGTCGTTGGGTGAAACGCTGATAAAACCCACCGCGATGTTATATCGCAATCTTGCGAGTATGGAGGTGGAAGAGTCTATTCGTGCTAACCCTCTTGATGGCGTCGTATTGTTATGTGGCTGTGACAAAACAACCCCTTCGCTAGTAATGGGCGCCTGCAGTGTAAACCTTCCAACTTTAGTCGTTTCCGGGGGACCTATGCTGACCGGACGGCACAGGGGTAACAGTGTAGGCACCAGCGATATTTGGCGTTATCATGATGACCTGCGTGGGAACAAAATAGATCAGGAAGAATTAATAACTATCGAAGGTGCTATGTGCCGAAGCCAGGGACACTGCGCAGTGATGGGAACTGCGTCTTCGATGGCATGTATGGTAGAGTCGCTGGGGCTCTCGTTACCGGGAAATGCGGCCATTCCGGCCGCCGATTCGAGACGTAAGGTTTTGGCGCAGCTCTCCGGTTTAAGAATCGTGGAGATGGTGCGGGAAAACATGAGACTGTCGGATATCCTGACCCGAAAAGCGTTTGAAAATGCCATCAAGGTAAATGCTGCGATCGGTGGGTCAACGAATTTTGTTATCCACCTGCTTGCAATCGCCGGAAGAATCGGCGTTCCGCTTTCCCTGGAAGATTTCGACCCATTGTCAGCTAATATTCCGCTCATCGTCAACCTGCAACCTTCGGGCAAGTACTTTATGGAAGATATGTACTATGCGGGTGGACTCCCCGTTGTACAAAAAGCACTCGACGGAATCCTGCATGGTGACTGCATGACGGTCAATGGAAAAACCGTCCGGGAAAACTACAACAACGCCTGTTGTTATAACAGCGAAGTGATCACCACCATTGACAAACCATTTAACAATGCCACCGGTCTTGCTGTATTGAAAGGCAACCTGTGTGAGGGCGGGGCGGTAATAAAACCCTCTGCGGCCAGTGCCCACTTGATGAAACACACGGGGAAAGCGGTTGTATTTGAAAACATCGAGGATTATAAGGCCCGTATAGACGATGATGCCCTGGAAGTAGATGAAACCTGTATTCTGGTATTAAAAAATGTCGGACCGAAAGGCTATCCCGGCATGCCGGAGGTCGGCAACATGGGAATTCCCAAAAAACTACTTCAAAAAGGAATAACAGATATGGTGCGCATTTCCGATGGGAGAATGAGCGGCACCGGTTTCGGAACGGTAGTGTTACACGCTTCGCCGGAAGCAGCATCCGGTGGAAATTTTGCTGTCATTCAAAGTGGAGATATTATTACGCTGGATGTACCGAACAGATCGCTAACGGTCAACCTGAGCGACGCGGAGCTGCACAGAAGGAAGGAAGAGTTTAAGCCGCAGCCAACGGTGACGGCAAGGGGTTATGTAAGCTTATACATCAAGCACGTACAGCCGGCGCACCT
Organism: Chryseolinea sp.; assembly: GCA_036374515.1. Taxonomy (GTDB): domain Bacteria; phylum Bacteroidota; class Bacteroidia; order Cytophagales; family Cyclobacteriaceae; genus Chryseolinea. The sequence goes on from DASUTP010000668.1 coordinate 13,263, forward strand.
GGGCGCTGATATGGATTTTCTCGTAGGCGGCTCCGGCGACAAAGTGACCAGAGACTCGCATTAATAACGGCGCACCAATCACTACTGGCTTATTGCCCGTTTGCCTTGACCAACTGAATGGTAAACTCCATTTCGGCATCCCTTACATCCGTCCAATCCGTTAACGTCGGAGCTATGGGGTAATCGGGTATCGTACCTCGCCCGATGTTCAAAAGCGGGTCGACGGCATTGGTATACTTCAATA
>DASUTP010000669.1:0-13149 GCA_036374515.1 Chryseolinea sp.
TAACTTGACGCTTGGTTACAATTTGCCTGCAGCTGTTCTTAACAGAGCCGGGATGACTAAGCTCCGCATTTTCGTAGCAAGCAATAACCTTTTCACAATCACTGGTTATGATGGTTTGGATCCTTCTGTTGGTGGTGCTGCTGATACAAACTTTGGTATCGACGTCGGTAACTACCCAATCACAAGACAATTTACGGCAGGTCTTAACCTCGGGTTTTAACCAATTATCTTAAGAAAAAATTATGAATAACAATATAAAAAGAACACTTAAAAGCAAGGTGATGTGGTCCGTGATGGTGACCCTGACGCTTATGTATTCTTGCTCCGATAGTTTCCTGGAAGTGCCGGCACCTGGCGCTCTGAATGAAGAGTTGCTCTCCAACGGTCCTGGTATCGAGGCAGCGTTGCTCGCTGTTTACTCTCAGGTTAACGGACGTGCCAATCGGATGGGATCTCCTTCCAACTGGGTTTGGGGAAGTATCCGTGGTGGAGAAGCCAACAAAGGCACCGACCCTGGGGATTTCTCGGATATCAATCCGATCCAGCGGTTTGAAGCGCTGCCTTCTCAGGGAGTGATCCGCGACAAATACACTGCGAACTATGAAGGTGTTTCCAGGGCAAACCGTACCCTTAGACTGGTATCGTTGGCTCCCGGTGAAACCAGCGCTCAACAAGCGCAGAAGCTGCACGTTGAAGCGCAGGCTAAATTCTTACGCGCTCATTTTTACTTCGAATTGGCACGTGGTTTCGACAAGACTCCATATGTTGACGAAAACATAGATGTTGCCGGAGCTGGTGTTGAACCTGGTATCGAAGACGTGCCAAATGACAAGTCACTTTGGCCACTGATTGAAGCCGATATGAAATTTGCTTACGATAACCTCCCTGTAACTCAGGGCCAGGTTGGTCGTGTAAACAAGTCGGCAGCGGCCGCATACCTCGGTAAGATCTATCTGTATCAAGGTAAATTCCAAGAAGCAAAAGACATGTTCGACGGGATCATTCCTGCTGCTTATGGCGGAACAGGTAATGGACAAACTTCCAATGGCAAGCCTTATGGTTTAGTGCCAAAGTATGCTGATATTTTCAGGGCGTCGAATGACAACCACGAAGAATCGGTGTGGGCTTACCAGGCAGCTGCAAATACCGGAAGCGTTAACAACGCAAATCCAGAATTCGATTTGAACTGGCCGTACAATACCGGTGCCGATGGCCCTGGAAACTGCTGCAGCTTCTTCCAGCCTACGTTTGAAATGGGTAACTCTTTCCGTACTTCGGGTGGATTGCCTCTTCTGGATGACGGCGCTGGTGCATACGATCCTGCTTACAACCTTCCAGCAAATGAGTTGAAGACCGACATGGGATTGGAATCTGCTGATCCATTTACTCCTGATGCAGGACCGGTTGATCCTCGTCTTGACCATTCTATTGGCCGCAGAGGTATTCCATACCTTGACTGGCCAGGTATTAAGGTAAATGACGTTTATCAAAATGTGTTCCCTGGCAAAGCTTGGATCCGTAATCAACCAAATGCTGGTCCTTACCAGACCAAGAAATACGTTTATTATCAAACAGATAAAGGCGGTCTACAGGATAACACTTCCTGGACTCCTGGCTACACCGCGATCAACTACACGATCATTCGTTTTGCAGATGTGTTGCTGATGGCAGCAGAAGCAGAATATGAAGTTGGTAGCCCTGAAAGAGCGAGAGAACTTGTTAACTATGTTCGCGCTCGTGCTGCAAATCCTGATGGCTTTGTCATGAAAGGTGGAGTACCCGCTGCGAACTATGTGATCAGCGAATATCCAGGTCCTTGGGCAAAAGACGCCGCTACACTGGAAAAGATCAGATTTGAGCGCAAACTTGAGCTTTCAGGTGAAGGCCACCGTTTTTATGACCTCGCTCGCTGGAGCGGCGTTTACGGTGCTCCTGCTTCAGACTATGTTAACAGAGTAATCAGTGCATACTTGCAGTATGAAGCACCTAAGTTGCCTTCGGGCGCATTCTCTGGTGCGACCTTTGAAGACAAAGACAAGCTGCTGCCACTGCCTCAGACCGAAATCGACTTAGTCGGAGCAGATGTTTTGAAGCAGAATCCTGGCTTCTAAAAATTTCAGATAACCTATTTCTTTTAAATAAGGCCAATGTAAATTGGCCTTATTTTTTTATACACCATGATGAAATATCAATCCTCGTCGACGCTCGCGCTTGTTTGTCTCCTATTGCTGTTTGTGAGATGTGAAAAGAAACCCGAAACGCTTTTTGTTTTGAAAAGTGCGGATGATACGGGAATTCATTTCAACAATGTTGTTGAAGAGAATGACAGCTTTAATATTCTTACCTACGAATACATTTACAACGGAGGGGGTGTGGCAATTGCCGATTTCAACAACGATGGCAAACAGGACATTTTTTTCACGGGGAATCAGGTGCCCAATAAGCTTTATCTGAACGAAGGCAACTTTAACTTCAAGGATATCTCGGAAAACGCGAATGTTAATTTGCCGGGTCGCTGGAATTCCGGGGTGGCGGTTGTTGATATTAATAACGATGGTTGGAAGGATTTATACGTTTGCGCGACGACGAACCCCGACAGCGCACTAAGGAAAAACATGCTGTTTGTGAACCAGGGCGCCCAGGGGGGCAGCGAGCCCGTGTTCAAGGAGCAGGCTGCCCAATATAAAATCGATCATGCCGGTCACAGCATTATGGCAGCGTTTTTCGACTACGACAGGGATGGTGACCTCGACCTTTATGTTTTGGAAAATCAAAAACTTACAAATGCTCCTACGAATTACAGGCCGAAAATAACAGATGGGTCCGCAGCAAACAACGATCGACTTTTCCGGAACGAAGGCAATGGTACTTTTAAGGACGTCACTATCGAAGCGGGTATCGTATACGAAGGATTCGGATTAGGCTTGTCGATATCGGATGTAAACCTCGACGGCTGGCCGGACATTTATGTTTCCAACGATTATTTGTCGAATGATATTCTTTACATCAATCAAAAGGATGGCTCTTTCAAGAACCGTATGAAGGAATTCATCGGTCATCAAAGCCAGTTTTCAATGGGCAATGATGCCGCTGATATTAACAATGACGCGATGCCCGATATCATTACGCTTGACATGCTCCCGGAAACCAACGCGCGGAAGAAGACGACTATCGGCAATAAAAGTTATCTGAATTATATCAACAACGAAAAGTACGGCTATGAATATCAGTACGTCCGCAATATGGTTCACCTGAACAACGGACTTGATCATGGCATAAAGTTTAGCGAGATCGGCCAACTTTCCGGCCTTCATCAGACTGAATGGAGCTGGTCTCCGCTGTTTGCAGATTTCGATAACGACGGGTTTAAAGATGCGGTGATCACGAACGGCTTCCCCAAAGATATTACCGATAAGGATTTTGCTAACTATCGGGCCGACGTCGGCAACCTTGCCAGTCACCGGATGCTGATCGACTCAATTCCCGTAATTAAAATTCCCAATTACGCCTTTAAAAACAACGGAGATTTAACTTTTGCCGACGTGACCAAAGTCTGGGGCATGAATACTCCTTCTTTTTCAAACGGCGCAGCGTATGCGGACCTTGATGAGGACGGTGACCTCGACTACGTGGTCAATAACATTAACGATGAGGCCTTCGTCTACGAGAACACCCTATACAAAACGGGTGATGATAAGGCTGCGAAGCGAAATAACTTCCTGGCGATAAAGTTAATCGGTAGTACGAACAACCGCGATGCCGTGGGAGCCAAGGTGAAAGTCTATTATGATTCAGTTAATGTTCAATATTATGAGCAGTATATGTACCGTGGATTTTTATCATCGGTCCCCGAGATCCTCCATGTCGGCGTAGGCGGGAATACAGTGATCGATTCACTTCTCGTTGAGTGGCCGGATGGCCAGTTCAGCAAGCTGGACAATGTAAAAGCCAATCAGACCCTGACGGTGGACCATAAGACCTCCGCGCAGCACACAATAAAGAAGCCTCTGCAGAACCTTCTGCTGCAACGGGCTAACAACGCGCGGAAGGTATTTTATAAGCACGAGGAGGAAGACAAGATAGATTTCAATCTCCAGCGGACATTGCCGCACAAGTTTTCGCAATCAGGACCAGGTATTTGTGTTGGCGATATTAACAATGATGGTCGGGAAGATTTTATCGTCGGGGGATCAACGCTTTACAATTTTACTATATATAAGCAGGCACAGGACGGTACTTTTTCTACCGATCGGCAGGCGCAGATGAAGGATCCTGCCAAAACGCAAGAGGACCAGGGATTGTTGTTGTTTGATGCCGACAATGACAACGATCTGGATTTGTATGTGGTTAGCGGAAGTATTGAGAGCCAGGATAAATCTGTCTTTCAGGACCGGCTGTATCTGAACAATGGTAAAGGCGAATTCATACTGAATTCTGAGGCGCTTCCGGAAACAACAAGCAGTGGTTCCTGTGTGCGGGCAGCTGATTTTGACGCCGACGGTGACCTGGATCTTTTTGTAGGCGGGAGAGTTGTTCCGGGAAGTTATCCACTGCCGGCGGCAAGCTACCTGTTGCGGAACGAAGGTGGGAAGTTCGTAGACATCACAGAACAGGTTGCTCCTGAACTTGCAAACCTGGGCATGGTAACGGATGCGTTGTGGACCGACTTCAGCAACGATGGCAAGCCGGACCTGGTAATTGCAGGCGAATTTATGCCCATCAGCTTTTTTACGAACGGAAATGGAAAACTCAACAAGGTCGCCTCAACCGGCATTGAACAACGTACTGGCTGGTGGAATACCCTTGCGGCGGGCGATTTTGACAAGGATGGTGATATCGACTTTGTCGCAGGCAACCTTGGTCTCAATAACATTTTCCAGGTGCAGGAAAATCTTCCACTGAAAATATTTGCAAAAGATTTCGATGGGAATGGAAGTATCGATCCTGTCATGGCATGTTATATGCGGGAATCGATGGATAGTGATGTAAAGAAATTATATCCCATCCATTTCTGGGATGAGCTGAATTCCCAAAGTCCCAAATTCAGGAATAAGTTTTCCCGCTACAAACAATATAGCAAGGTTACGATAAATGAGGTGCTTACCACCGAAGACTTAAAAGACGCGATTACCTTGGAGGCGAATTGGATGGCTTCCAGTTACATCGAAAATTTAGGTAACAATAAATTTTCCATGAAGGCACTGCCGTCACTGGCGCAGAGCGCTCCCGTAAATGGAATGGTAAGCTGTGACATGAACGGAGACGGAAATTTGGATCTGGCAATGGTGGGCAACGATTATGGCAATGAAGTATTTGTTGGCAGATACGACGCCTTTACCGGCTTGATACTGCTGGGAGATGGGGCCGGATCATTTCAAGTGATGCCGTCGGCTAAGAGCGGTTTCTATGTTCCCGGCGACGCAAAGGGCCTGGTCAATCTTTACGATGTGAATGGCGATGAGTTGTTTATCGCGACTGTAAATAAGGACAGTGCCGATGTATTTAGCAAGAAAGCCGATGCAGCTTTCCGTTTGGTAGAAGCAGGTGCGCTGGACAATTATGCAGAGGTTACCTATTCCGATGGACGCAAGGAGAAAATTCAGTTTTACTACGGTTCGGGATACCTGTCGCAGTCCAGCAGGAAAGTAAAAATTCCAGCACAGGTGAGGGAAATAACGATCTATGATTATGCCGGAAAGTCCAGGAACCTGACTCAAGCGGTTCAATAACGTTCTGCTACGTTTATATGGGCTGGCAATGTTGTTCCAACAAGGCCCAATGAAACGTAAAGGTTTTTTTCTTTTATTTTGTTAGTCTTCTTGGGGAGGCACGGTGGCGGGTGAAAGTCCTGCGAATTTCAATTCGGGGATATTGGTATTGCAATGTTTGTTAAGTTGTTCGATAACATATTTGCATAGTTCCGGCGAATGAATTTCTTCGTGCTGGTGCATGAAAAAATATACTTTTTCAATGCCTTCCGCCATCCACTTTTTGATGCGTTGTATCCAAGCGTCCACACGCGTATAGTCAGTGGGATGCAGGCCGTTGCCCACGAAGCGGATGAATGCTGTTGGCGTGGTCAGTCGCATATGAACGCAGTCGCGTCTGCCGGATGCATCGGTAATAACAGCGCCTGCATTGTTCCTTTCCAGCATTGAAAATATTTTTTCGGACGCGTCGGCATGTGAGTACCACTGCGGATTTCTAAGTTCCACAAAAAGGTCGATATCCTTTGGCAATGATTGTATAAAAACTTCGATGGTTTCCAGTGATTTTGGTCCCATGCCTGGATGTGGCATCAGAAATACTGGTCCCAGGTTGTCTTTGAATCCGCTAATTCCTTTTAAAAACCGGTCCGTAATTTCTCTTGCGTCTTTCAGCCTTTTTAGATGCGAAATTTTATCCGTGAACTTTGGTGAAAACTTAAAATCTTTCCCAACCTTCGACGCCCATCCCGCGGTTTGATACACGGTCGGAAGTCTATAGAACGTCGCGTTAAGCTCAATGCAATTGAAATGCCTGGCATAAAGAGAAAGAAAATCAGCTTCCCTTGTTCCTTCTGGATAAATTTTTCCTACCCAATCCTTACGACCCCACTTAGCGCATCCAACAAAGAACTCGGTCTCCTTATTGAAAGATTTTTGCATTTGGAGCACGCGCGTAGTTCCTGTTGGATCGGGAGGCAGCGTGAAATCCACGCCGTTTAAGTCCGTGTCTACCTTGCCAAATTTCATGAATGAATATACGAAGAAACTGGTCAGTCGTTTTCGTGCGCTCCTTTTAAGTTATCCTGATGTCCGGTAATCAGTTATTTCAATTATGTCAACGGTTTGGCTGGGTAATGCTTCAGGTCAATTCGATAACCGAAGCTTCTTGTACAGCGGAGTGGTTAAATTGTGCATGGGGCTGTATTCAAATTTTCCGGACAATTAACGCGAAATTCCCTTGAGCTATATAGGTTACCTTGTTGCAAACAGGACGTTAAATTGAAATCAACGTAAAATTTCCACCTCGGCCGAAAGGTGAGCATTGATTTGTCAAAAGCCTATTGATAGCCCCGGACCGCTAGCGCTAGCTTGCGCTGGCAGTCCGCGGCCTACAGTTAAATCATATTCGCACGCGAATTTTAAATTTGCTCAGGCTTTCGTCAGCGTCATCTCGAAAAAATTTATCCATGTGGCGCCATGGTCGCTGGAAAATTCTCCCGTCTCCGTCCAGGTGTTTGTTAATGGATCCAGTGTAATGGAGTACTTTATTTTGCCATTGGAAGTGTCAAAACCCCATTGATATTTGTTATCCTCGATGATCTTGAACCACGCCAGGGTGCCCCTGCCGTCCTTTAGGTAGGTATTAATCTTATACTGATTGGTTGTCTGGTCGAAGGATAGTACAGCCAGAGCGTGGTGCACCACTTTATTTTCGTTTCCTTCAACACTTTTTCCAATACCCTCAATAAGTAAAACGGCTCCATCCAATTTAAACTCGATGGATTCATCGACAGTCGAATTCTTCGCGGGCCCGGGACCCATCCGAGTCGACCCATGGCCTTGCCAATGGCCGGCCCAATGGGCAAAAGGCTTCATTTTTTCTTTTGCTACTGTCTCCGAAGGCTGTGCTAATAGCTTGTTGCCGAGCAGTCCGGCAAGGATGAGGCAAATAAGTGCTACATTTTTCATAATCGTAAACTGGTTTATATTATAAACTAAATGGGTAAAAAAATTATTTATTGATGTATTGTTTCAGAACGGCGACATATTCTTCAAAAGCTTTAATCCCTTTTTTTGTAATCCTGCAGGTGGTCAGGGGCTTCTTGGCCCTGAATGATTTATCGATCATCAAATAACCGGCTTCCGATAATTTATCAAGTTGTACGCTGAGGTTGCCGGCGGTGCTATTTGTTTTTTCTTTAATGAAAGTAAATTCGGCCGACTCCAGGCTGATTAACAGAGACATGATGGCTAATCGAAGTTGTGAATGCAGCAAGGGATCGAGGTCTTTAAACATAGCGTATCATTCCGGATTATTTCTCAACATCAGGCCAGGTACCAGATGCCCCGCAGTTACGGCGATCGCGCCCACGAGATATTGCCACGGTCCGTCTACCAGGAAACAGACAATGCCGAATATCCAGAACAAGACCCCGCCGATGGTCAGGGGCCGGAATTTAATAATGATTCCTGAAACAAAAGCGGGAATGGCGCTCATCAAAAGGATCACGGGATTTAACTGATAATTAATCTTGACACCGAATACGATAATTGTGAAAATTATCACACCGTAACAATACCACAGGCAGGCGTTGATCCGGTCGAAATGTGAGCTGGCGACGGAATTTTTGCCGTGGCGGTAGCTAAAATATATTGTCAGGATCCAGGCCGGTACAGTGATGAGCCAGATCAAATACGGCCGGGGATACGAGATCCACATCAAAACGAACATGCCAACGTTGGCTATGGCAATCACAAGTCCCCATAAGATGAGGTAGACGCTGTTTCGTTTTATGCTTCCATGAGCCTGTCTGATCATCCTCGTGATTATCTCCAGGCTTTGTTGTGTTGTTAAGGTTTGATTTTCTGCTTCCATGATTAAATTTAACGAAATTGTTGTAAACTAGTTTATAAAATAAACCAAATTAAAAAAAATGTTTTTATATGACTAAAAAAAACCGATAAAATGTTGTGTTACTTGGGGCAAACAAATACTTAAAAATCGATGTTTACTGGTATAATCGAGACATTGGGACGCGTAGGGGATTTCAGGGATGAAGGCACCAACAGGGAATTCAAGATAGAGAGCTCCATTAGTAATGAGCTGCGGGTTGACCAAAGCGTCGCACACAATGGAGTATGTCTCACCGTAGTGAGCGTCGGCAGTGGCTTTCATTCGGTCGTTGCTGTCGACGAGACGTTGCGAAAATCCGGTTTGGGTACCTTGCAACGGGGTGACGTCGTAAATCTCGAGCGATGCATGCTGAACAATGGGAGATTCGACGGACACATTGTTCAAGGTCATGTCGACCAGACAGCTATCATAAAAACGATAAAAAATACAAACGGAAGTTGGCTGTTTACGTTTGAATATGACCAGGCCGCTGGAAATGTGACTGTAGAAAAGGGCTCGGTTGCTGTAAATGGCGTAAGCCTCACATGCTTTGACTCCAAGGCCGGTGAGTTTACGGTGGCAATTATTCCTTTCACCTATGATAATACCAACTTTAATCAGCTTAGCGTCGGAAGCGTTGTAAATATCGAATTTGACATCATTGGAAAATATGTAAAAAGATTGTTACAAACATGAATTTTTGCTTATGAAGTGAAACGGTAAATTGACTTTATAAACCCTACGATTATGCTAGAACAACTAATCAACTTGGTTCAACAGAATTCCGGAGAAGAAATTGTGAAAAACCCGGAAGTGCCTAATGAATTCAACAATGCCGCAATTCAGGATGTGGCCAAGCAGATACTCAATGGTCTGCAAGGGCAGGCGGACAAGGGAAACATGCAGGATATTATGTTGATGTTTCAGGGTAGTCGTTCTTCCATTGCCGGAAATCCAGTGATCTCACAGCTCATTTCGGGCGCGACCAGAAGTTTATCGACGAGGTTTGGCGTTTCGCCCCAGGCGGCATCGCAGATTGCAAATTCATTAATACCAGTGGTGATGAATCAATTCGTCAGTAGGACAAACGATCCCAGCGACAAAGATTTTGATCTGGAGGATTTTGTTAAAAATGTAACCGGCAAGAATGATGTTAGAGAAACGCTGGCGCAATTTGCCAGTAACGGTAGCGCCAGGGAATTGGCGGGCACTTTAGGCAAAATTTTTTAATAACTGCCAAAGGCGTGTTCCCTGCCATCAGCGACAGGGACCATCACATAGGAGATTCACCGACATTTTGCTCGCGTTCAACTCTTCGCTTCTTATGCCAATCTGCAAGCCATTCTGAAGTTTTAAATCCGACCCAGCCACAAATCATCCCCACCAAGCCGCCAACAACTATGTCGCCGGGATAATGCACGCCGAGATAAATTCTGGTGTAGGTCATGAACGCTGCCCACGCAAAAAGCCAGATTACCCACGGTTTTGTACGATTAAATGCCAGAAAGCAAAAGGTTGCCAAGCCGAAGGAATTTGCAGCATGACTGGACGCGAATCCAAACTGCCCTCCCCTGTAGCCCTGGACCAAATGTATCAAACCCTCGAGCGTCGGTTCCTGCGACGGCCTTAGCCTGCCAAAATACGGCTTCATAATACTGGCCGTGATCTGGTCAGCGAGCAAGATGGTCAGTGCTATTCCCAACAATATTATCCAGCTTTCTTTTTTGTGTTCCTTTATGATCACGTATATAAGCAACAAAAAAAGGGGAAGCCATGTAACAGTTTCAGTCAGCACTAACATCACAGGGTCGAGCCACGGGGTATGATAACCATTTAAAAAACGAAGCAGTTCTTTGTCGTACTCGATTAACTGATCAATCATGATTTTATAAATGACGTTGCCTTCTTGCTTTCCCGTTGTATCCACTCCAGGCTCTCCTGATGGGTACTAAAGGATTTATAAAGAATACCAAATTTACTAATATTCAAGGCAAGTCCTGCAAGGTATTCTTCCGAATGAGTGTCTTCATGGAAGGGGTGGACGGAGGCAATACGTTTAAGACCATTTTTTGCCGCCTCGGGTAAAATTGTAGTGAACATCCAAATCTGATCCTCTTTTGAGATCGGTCCCTGACGGGAAACGTCCGACACCCAGTTGGGTGTATTGTACGCCGACAAAATTTCGATAGCTTTTGAAAACACGCTCCGGTATTGCTCGCTTGTTACGGGGCCGTGCCAGGTAAGCGACGTTGAATTGGTGGTCGCATCGAAAACAACTTTCGCGTACGGCTCATCAAATAACAACTGCATCTCAAGATTTTCAGCCTTAGGCAGGTGCAGCGTGAATTTTGTAAACTTGTTCAACTCACTTTCAACATGGACAGTACCCCCAAGGGCTTCGCATTGAAGCTTGACAAGGTAAAGACCTAACCCCCGTCCTTCTACATGGCGATGAAAGCGACGATAGAGTTTGAACACATCATCTTTATGTGTATTCAGATCAATACCCAGCCCGTTATCTTTTATCGTAAGGATAAATTCATCCTTTTGTTCGTCTGAAGAAATCTCGATCACCGGTGCCCCATCAAGCGTACGGTATTTGATGCTATTGCTGATCAAATTGTATAAGATACTGTGAATCATCGGCCGCACCGAATAGATTTCTTCACACCTGCTGAAGTCGTTTCGGAAGGCGACATGGTGCGTGTAAATTTCCCGCTCGAGGATATCGTGAATGGACTTGAATTCCTGCTCCAGCGAAATTTTCTGCCTGATTTGAAAAATATCCTGACGAATGTCGATGATCTTGATAAGGTCCTTGATGATGCTATCTAGCCTTTCCGTTGATTCCTCGATATGCTTGAAGATTTCAGCATTGCCTGGTGTCATACCGTTGGCATCTACTAATGCTATTAAGCCTAATAAACTGGCAACCGGTCCCCGGAGATTATGGGATACCGAGAAGGAGAATTGTGTCAGCTCGTTATTATGTTTGATGAGTTCCGTGTTAGTTTCCGTCAAAACTTTGTTGGCTTCTACAAGTTCAGATTGCAGGCTGGCATTTTTCTGAAGCAGCATCCGGCGCTGCCCTTCAATTATTTGATTAGCATTCCATAAACGGTCCTGATTTTTTTGAAGTATGTTGCTTTGATCCAGAATTTCCGCATTCTTTGATTGGACTTCTGAATTTTTTATACTTAACGCTTCATTGGCCCGGTTCAATTGCCTGATAAGTTCCGCGTTTTTGGTCTCCGTGCTTTCTGAGAGGCCTTTCAGGAAAAAGATGTGGGCCATCAGGGCCCAGTAAACGACAAATATCACCACGTTGGTGAAATAATAGTTCAGTACTTTAAGTTTTTCCTGCTGATAGGGAACGCCAAAGGCGTGATGAAGCGGATCGTAGCTCATTAAAAGCAGCAGGCCAATCGCCGAGCAGGTTAGAAGAAATTTTTTTTCCTGAAGTGAGAATAACAACCAAGGGATCACACAGCTGCCAAGTATTGCGAAACGAAAGGTAAAATAGTCAAGCTCTTCCTGCTGATCGTAATATAAAATTTTTGAATATATAGAGAGAAAAGTGGTAACAAGCGGAACGATGAGACTTATCCAGACACGGGCCGTGTCGTTGTACCCTTTATAGTTGAGAGGTATTACTGCGAGGCAGGAGAGACCAATAACAGGTATGGCAAACGTTACGAAGCTCCATCCATACCATATATAATACATGGCAAATAAGAATGTTGCCATTGTAAAAAGTACAAGTCCGATGGCGTTGGATAAAATGATACCCCGTTTTTCTGCCGGTGATTTCGAAAAAAGAATACCGCAGTTAAGTAACCTAGCAAACAACGTCATTATAGGGCTGGTCATCATTTAGTACATTATAAAGGTATAATTAATGCCTGAATAAATTATCAAGCTCTAAACTCGACAATCGGGATACCGCCCGTGATTCTGTTTTTATCGCTGATTAACCTTGCTTAATATATTAGTATGCTTACTTCAGGATCCGGGGAGTTTCTGGCAAGAGTTTTGGCGACCGTATGAATCAAAGGCTTGTACGTATGATCAGACATATAGTTTCGCATAAATAGATATGTTACTCCAAGGGCGCCATTGTGCTAACAATTCTAAACTGATAAATGTTGGGTGAAAGCGGACAAAATCAGCATTTTAGATTGCATTATAAATTAAAAGCCCATTGAGATTTTGCAAAAACCTTATTCACAGCCCATTCCGATAATATTTAGCCTGTAAACTATCTTATATTGTAGTCAATTAAACTAAGCCTATGGAGAAATTTGACCTGGTTGTCGTCGGTGCCGGCCCGTCCGGTTATGCTGCTGCAATGCGTGCCCTTGATTTCAGGAAGAAGACGCTGCTGATAGAAAAAAATACCGTTGGCGGCGCCGGCGTCACCAATGGTGCGCTATCGTCCAAAACCTGGTGGGAATTGTCCCGCGAAACGGCATCGTTTCGAAAAAATCTGAAACGTTTCGACATTAAAATACCCAGCATTAACTATAAGGAGGTTCAACAGGAAGTGAT
>DASUTP010000670.1:0-5642 GCA_036374515.1 Chryseolinea sp.
ATCATAAGGAGGGAATCGGAACAGGGGCAGATGCATACATTACCAAACCTTTCAGCCCCGATATTCTGGCACTCACCGTGACCAACCTCCTTCAGTCCCGTGAAAATCTCATGCGTTTCTACCGGAACCTGTTCACCCAGGATTTGAATAATAACGGAGACAAAAACCTGAACTCGCTCGACGAGAAATTCCTGCACTCCATCTACGAGATGCTGAAGGCGAATATCGACAAGCCGGATTTCAACGTCAACGAAATGTGTGACGTTTTAAATATGAGCCGGTCGCTGGTGTATAAAAAGGTCAAAACGTTAACGGGTCTTTCGCCCCTGGAATACATACGGTCTCTCCGGATGCAGGAAGCCGCCAAATTACTGAAAACAAAAAAGTACAAAGTTTTCGAGGTCGTATATATGGTCGGCTTCTCCGACCTCAAGTATTTCAGACAATGTTTTACAAAAGAATTTGGCTATTCGCCATCGGATTTTATCCGGCAAACGGAGGGCGGCCAAAAACCTCATCCATCTGTCAGACCGGACAGCAAGAGCTGATTTTTTCTCTCAAAAGTTCATCACACCCCCCATTTATACGAGTTAGACCCCCTGTCCAGAAATCGTTTTAGATAACATTTGCTAACGATTGAAGCGTTTTGTGTCGGCTGGGCCCAGCTGACCGGGACATCATCCGTGATTTCTGTCCATTTATACTAAAGCTCAATAAATATGATAAATCGTCTACTAAAGAAAGGCAGGTGGAACATTACCGTTTCGATGGTGATCGTTTTGCAGTTCTGTTGTAGCTTCCTGTTTGCACAAACGGGGAGCACAGTCGGGGGTAAGGTACTCGAAGAAAATGGAGCGCCGTTACCGGGAGTAAATGTCATTGTAAAAGGAACGTCGGTCGGTACAACCACGGATGCTCAAGGCGCATTCAGTCTGAACGTTCCCAACCAGGATGCGGTGCTGGTTTTTTCCTTCATCGGTTACACGTCGCAGGAAGTACCCGTCGGTTCGCAGTCAACTTTTGAAATAAAACTTGTTTCTGACATTGAAACACTTTCTGAAGTTGTAGTGGTTGGTTATGGTGAAACGAAGAAAGAATCCCTCACCAGCGCTATTACTTCAGTAAAAGGGAAGGAGCTGGTGAAAAGTCCTCAACCCAACCTCTCAAATTCCTTTGCAGGAAGAATTTCCGGTATGGTGGCGAGCACCGCTTCAGGTGAACCGGGCTATGACAATTCAAGGTTGTTGATACGCGGCCAAAGCACCGTCGGTAACAACGCACCCCTGGTGGTAATTGACGGTGTTGCAAACCGGATCGGTGGATTGGAACGCCTTGATCCGAATGACATTGAGAGTGTTTCCGTTTTGAAAGATGCATCGGCTGCTATTTATGGTGCACAGGCCGCAAATGGCGTTATCCTTATTACCACAAAACGTGGCACCAAAGGCAGACCTGTTCTGAGTTTTTCGGCTAACCAGGGATTTGTCAAACCCACACGCCTTCCCGAAATGGCCAATTCGCCGACGTATGCACAAATTTTAAACGAGATTCAGTACTATAATTCACCTGGTGGCGGCCTTAATCAAATCTATTCGGAGGCGGATATTCAAAAATTCGGTGATGGATCCGACCCAGTCAACTACCCGAACACGGATTGGGTAGACGCGGTGATGAGACCAATTTCCCTGCAAAGCCAGCAAAACTTGTCGCTCAATGGCGGCGGCGAGAATGTGACGTATTTTGTTTCACTTGGCAGGCGGCACCAGGAAGGTATTTACAAGAATACCAACCTTGATTTCGAGCAATGGAACCTTAGGATCAACCTCGATTTAAAATTGTCGGAAAATTTCAAGATTGGAGTAGACCTCGCGGGCAGGGATGAAAAGAAAATATTTCCCACGGAAGGTGCTGGAAATATTTTCCGCGCAACCTACCGAACGTATCCTACGCTGCCAGTATACTATCCAGGCAACCTTCCCTCGGCAGGGCTTGAAGGAGGAAACAACCCTGTGATAATTGCAACGGACCAGACCGGATTTGATGAACAACCGCTAACAATCATCAACAGCCTCATAAACTTCGAATACAAGCTTCCGTTTGTCGACGGATTGGCCTTGAAGGGTTTCTTTGCCCAGGATCAAAGTTTTGGATCGAGAAAGCTATTCAGAAAACCCTGGACGGCATACGTGCCAAACAACAGCACAACGCCACAGACATACGACGCCCGCAAATACGGGCCTGTCACACCTGAATTAACGGAGCGCGATACCACCAGCATGCTCCGGACCATTAACCTGAGCCTGAACTATGAAAAAACTATCGGCCAAAGTTTCTTCAAGGCCTTTATAGCCTATGAGCAAAACGAGATCAAGGGCCAGTATTTTGAAACTTTCCGTAGGGGATTTTTATCCGACCAAATTCCTGAAATTGACCTTGGAGGATCGGCACCGGAAGAAAGTTCCAATAAAGGAAACAGCAAGCGTTTTACGAGAAGAAATTATTTTGGCAGGTTTTCATATGACTATGCCCAAAAATATCTCTTTGAGGTGCAATTCCGGTACGATGGTTCGTCAATATTTCCAAAAGGGAATGAATATGGATTTTTCCCCAGCGCATCGGTTGGATGGAGAATGTCTGAAGAGTCCTGGTTTGCGGTCGATGCCATCAACAATCTGAAATTACGGGCTTCGTACGGCTTGTTGGGTAACGACCGGATTAATCCGTTTCAATATCTCAACTCCTTTGCACTTCGAAACGCGGCGTACGTTGTTGACGGAACACCGGTCCCAACGTTTGGCGTGCTGCAACTGGCCAACCCCGACATCACCTGGGAGACAGCAAAAAAACTTGACATTGGACTTGAGTTGGGATTCCTGCAAAAATTCACGCTGGAGTTGGATTACTTTAATGAGAGACGCACCGACCTGTTAATACCGCGGACCGGTTCAATTCCCTACGTTTCCGGTATTGTGAATGAGTACGGCAAGGCACCGATTATTCCCGCTGAAAACATTGGCGAAGTAAAAAACAGTGGTGTCGAGGTTCAGTTGGGATACAATGAAACCATCGGAGATTTTGACATCAACGTTGCGGGGAATTTTACATACAACAAAAGTGAAGCGATTTTTCTCGATGATGCTGCCGGTATTCCCGAATACCAACGACGAATAGGTAGCCCGTTAGGATCACAATTGCTATATCGCGCGGTCGGCGTGTTCAAATCGGCAGAAGACCTGGCAACCTATCCCAAGTTACCCGGTAACCAGTTGGGTGACCTGATATTTGAAGACGTAAACAAAGACGGACAGATCACGGCCGATGACCGGGTACGCGAAGATTTAAGCAACGTTCCGCAGATCATCTATGGCTTTACCGCAGGAATTGCGTACAAGAATTTTGATTTTAGCTTATTGCTGCAAGGCCAGGCACGTGTGGTGCAATACGTGCTGCCGGAATCGGGGTCGGTGGGAAATTACTTCAATTCCTGGGCAGAGAACAGGTGGAGTCCAAACAACACCGACGGAACATATCCGAGAGTTGATACCCGCACCTCATCGAGCATCAACGGCGGCTTGAACAGAAACGATTTCTGGTTATACAATACGTCTTTTCTAAGAATAAAAAATGTTGAGTTAGGATATAACCTGCCTATCGCGATAGCAGAGAAGGCAAAACTTAGCGGAGCGCGTATTTATGTGAATGCATTTAACCTGGCCACCTTTAGCAAGGTAAAAGACTTCGATCCCGAAGGGCGTAGCGAGAGCGCTCAGTTCTATCCGCAGCAACAGATCTATAATATCGGTGTTAACTTAAAATTCTAGAGGTTATGAAATATTCTATATGTGTCTTAATAGCAATAGCGGGCAGCCTCATGTCGTGTGACAAAGATTTTCTGGAGGTAAAACCAACAACCGTTACGGACGAATCGTTATGGAAAGATGCAGGGTTGACGGAGGCTTATATACTTAATCTCTATACTGGCATACGCATGGCGGAAAAGGAAGCAAATGACGACGAGCGGAACATCGGCTTCGGCCGCGGATACCACTGGGCCATGTATGCATCAGTTACTGACGAAGCGGTGTACAGCAACGACGACCAAACTTACCTCGTGCAGCGTGGACAGTTGAGCCCGGTTCTTTATGGATGGACCAGCACTACGTGGGGCAGAAGTTACCGCGGAATCCGCGAAGTGAATCTTGCGTTGGAAAATCTTGGTACGACGCCGATTTCGGATGAACGAAGGAATTTGCTTACCGCTGAGCTCCGCTTCATTCGCGCTTACCGTTATTTCGACTTGCTCAAAGGTTTCGGGGGGTTGCCTATCGTTGGCGACCGCGTAACTACCCTCACGGATGATTTTTCAGATTTGTATCAGAGGAGCTCTATCCCTGAAACGGTTGATTATATAAAATCGGAATTAGACGCCGTCATCGCAGTTTTGCCTGAAGATCCGGGAAGCGATTGGGAACGTGGTCGTGCCACAAGTACGGCGGCTATGGGCCTGAAGTCCAGGTTATTGCTGTATGCAGCCAGTCCGTTGTACACGTCGGGAACTAATGACGTTGCAAAATGGCAACAGGCAGCCGATGCCGCCAAGGACATTATCGATCTTAATAAGTTTGAGCTTGTAACAAACCTTGATGCTAATCCGGCTGAGAACTACCGCAAGCTGTTCTTGTCGCCTCCGGGTGTCGAGGATATCTTCTTCAGGGAGTATACCGTCACCAGCCGTGCAATGGCAATGGAAAGAATGAACGCTCCAAACGGATATGGCGGATGGGGTGGTAATTGCCCCATGCAGAATCTCGTGGATGACTATGAGATGTCTAACGGTATGGCTATTGAAGAGGCAGGTTCGGGCTATGACCCGCAGGACCCCTATACCGACCGGGATCCAAGATTTTATGCCTCGATATTGTATAACGGCGCTCCATACCGTGGAAGGCAGATCGAGACGTTCCTCCCAGGTGGCAAAGACAGTCCTGCCGGCAATGAGCCCTGGAATACCTCACCAACGGGCTACTATCTGCGGAAGTTCTTAAATGAAAATGTAGGACTCGATGACTGGAACAATATGGGTACTTCACCATGGCGCTACATTCGATATGCCGAGATCCTGCTGAACTATGCGGAAGCGCAAAATGAAGCGTCGGGTCCTGATCAGTCGGTTCATGATGCAGTAAATGCCGTGAGGAATCGTGCCGGTATGCCAGACCTTCCAGCTTCGCTTACTCAAAGCGAAATGCGCGAGCGCATCCGTAACGAACGAAGAGTGGAGCTGGCCTATGAAGAGCATCGCTATTTCGATGTCAGACGCTGGATGATTGCTGAACAAGTCGAAAATGAAATGGCGCGGGGTGTACGGGTGACAAAAAATGGTGACGGCTCGTTTACCTACGATTCGAAGGAAGCGCTCACTGGTAAGTCCTTCTCAAGCAAGCACTATTGGTTTCCAATTCCGATCGAGGAGATAAATGCATCCAATGGTGCAATCACACAAAATCCGCAATACAATTAAAGATAAAATCACTCTTTCGTTTGGGTTAGAATGATTTGGTGAAGGCCTGAGGGCCTTCACTTTTTTTAAATGTTCATTTGCAACAAGCGTTGCGGGCGGTGTTTGCTGGCAAGGCAATGCG
>DASUTP010000671.1:0-2221 GCA_036374515.1 Chryseolinea sp.
CGACTGTCGATCATCTTAAAAAGAAATATTCGTAGCTGTGCATCTCGGTTTTGCCTGCCTATATGCTCTCCGTGTAATTGATGAATGTTAAAGAGAATATTGTCTGAGCCTGCTTAGCACCCCTTGGTCGATGTCGTGCTATCCCTTAACTTGGCTGACTTTCGTCAACGCCTATGAATCTATCTTCGATTTCTTTTTTCAAATTCGTTGCAATTTTCTGGATATTTTTTGGATGCTATCAAAAACAAACGACCATGACTGAAAACTCACAGCGCGCCGATAGTGTGAACCAAAGCCCGACGTTCGGTGACGATGTTGAGTTTCTTAAAAAATATGGCGACATCATTGTGCTGCAGGATTCGTCGGGAGAGGGAAGGCTGGCAGTATCCGCAGCGTTGCAGGGCAGAGTTATGACGAGCACTTCGGATGGCGATCGTGGACTAAGTTATGGCTGGATCAACAGAAACGCATTCATATCAGGGGACACGTCTGAACACTTCAATCCATACGGTGGTGAGGATCGGATCTGGCTAGGGCCGGAAGGCGGCCAGTACTCCATTTACTTCAGCAAGGGAAAAGAATTCAATCTCGATAACTGGTACGTGCCGCGACTTATTGATCTTGAACCTTATGATGTTGTAGGCTCGTCGCGCAACGAAGCCGTCTTCACCAAAGAAGCAGTTCTTACAAATTACTCGGGAACCCTATTCAATGTCGGCCTGCGGCGTACTGTAAAAGTTATCGAGAAGGCGGAAGCATTGCACCGCCTTGGAATTCAAAGCGTGCCGGGTCTTTCAATGGTTGCCCATGAAACAATTAATGAATTAAAAAATGTAGGGGCTACACCATGGAAGAAAGAAACCGGTCTGTTGTCAATTTGGGTTCTTGGAATGTTTAACCCGTCAGCTGCTGCAACGATCATCGTTCCTTACCACGGAAGTAAAACATCGCTCCGGGAAATTGTAAATGACAACTATTTTGGACAGGTTCCGGAGGACCGGCTCAAGCTTGTAGGTACAACAGTTTTTTTTAAGGCCGATGGTCAGTACCGGAGTAAGATCGGTATGCTTCCCGAAAACGCTCCACCATGGCTGGGAAGCTACGATGCCGATAATGGTGTCCTGACCGTTGTGAAATACAGCAAGCCTGAAAATACAAGAGACTATGTAAATTCATTATGGGAAATACAAAAGGAACCTTACAGGGGAGATGCGATCAACGCATACAATGATGGACCCCCGGCACCGGGGGTAAAACCGATGGGACCTTTTTACGAATTGGAAACTTCATCACCTGCGGCAGCGCTCCAACCCAACGGATCAATTAAGCATGTACATTCAACCTTTCACTTCAAGGGCAGCCCACAACAATTAGATCCGATTGCAAGAAAACTTTTTGGCATTTCCACCAGTGAAATCGTTAGCAGTTTTTAAAACTCGTTTCTTATTCTTTGAGCGGGTGGATCAACCGTTGAACGGTAATTGCCGGACTTAAAAAGCTGGTTACAACAAGCGTAAAAATTTCCATAAATAAGTTGACTTTAAGTGTCGATTGTTCGACTTTTTCAGTGTAATTGTAGTATGTGAGCCATAAACGTTTGTAATTGTCTATTCAATTGTTAGCGGACATAATTAAAAATTCAAGAAGGTGTCTTGCCTTATAAAAAAAGCGCGGGGTTATGAAGAGTAAACTGAAAATTTTGATGCTGGAAGATGCGCGGGACGATGCTGAACTTATTGGCAGGTCGATCATCAAGGCTGGTTTGTCGTTCGAAAGCAAAAGAGTCGATACGAAAGACGATTTTTC
Source organism: Chryseolinea sp. (assembly GCA_036374515.1). Classification (GTDB taxonomy): domain Bacteria; phylum Bacteroidota; class Bacteroidia; order Cytophagales; family Cyclobacteriaceae; genus Chryseolinea. The sequence continues at coordinate 1,807 of DASUTP010000671.1, forward strand.
AGAGGCGCTTAAAAATTTCAAACCTGATGTGATCCTGTCAGACCATTCGTTGCCGCAGTTTAATTCCCTTGATGCGCTGAAAGTTTGCAAGCAAAAGGGACTCTCTGTTCCTTTTATCTTGGTGACAGGAACGGTTTCCGAGGAGTTCGCGGTAACATGCCTGAAAGAGGGAGCCGATGACTACCTGCTCAAGTCCAACCTGGTACGACTTCCATCGGCCATTCAAAATGCCCTCAAACAACGCGAACTTCAGGAGCAGCGGAAAAATGCGGAAGCAGAATTGCGGATTCAAAACGAAGAGCTGGTCAAAGTGAACCAGGAAATGGACAGTTTTATTTATAGTGTTTCACATAACCTTCGCGCACCCCTGATGTCGGTGCTTGGTCTGGTAGACCTCGCGAGCCGCGAGGACATT
>DASUTP010000672.1:0-2914 GCA_036374515.1 Chryseolinea sp.
GACGATTCCCAGGATTAGCACCACAAACGAACCTGGAATTACAAAAAGGTTCGACAATAAGAAATAATTCGGGAACTGATAAAAATAGAACAATCCCAGGGAAGTCGTTGCAACCTGCGCGGCGATGGAAACGCACGTTCCTTTCCATAGCTCATCCCATAGCCGGTGGGTGGGTTCCCAGAGATTGTATAGCATTGGTTGGAGGTATACGATGCCCAGGACGGCCAGATACGACAACTGGAATCCTACAGACATGATTAGAAACGGATCGTACCATAAAATACAGAAAGCTGACGCGCAAAGAGTGTTGTAAATATTGGTGCGGCGACCCGCCGGTATTGACAAAGCGACGAATGAAAACATGGTAACAGCCCGCAATACCGACGGCGACAGGCCCGTGATAAAAGCATACGCCCAAAGGATGACGATACTCAAACATGCTATTACCCATGGACCGGATTTCATTTTCTTTAAAGGTGCCAAAAGAAACAACACTAGACCATAAAGTATTCCGACATGCAACCCGCTCACGGACAACACGTGCATTGCACCCGTTGCCTTGTAAGCGTTTAACAGTTCGTTGTCCAGGCCATCGGTCACGCCCAGCACCAAACCGCTGGCAAGCGCTTTCTCCCGTTCACCTGAAATATTGTTCTTTAATGTTTCATCTGCCCATTGTCTGCTGGCCAGGGCATAGTGCTCCAGCCAGCGCTTTGGTTCGAATGCGACGTTGATCGCATCGCCTTTCTTAAGAAACTGCTGGTGATAGATATTTTTGAAACTTAAAAATCGCTGGTAGTCAAATTCCTCTGGATTCGCTGGACCGGGAACTCGCTTTGGTCGGCCCTTTATCAACAACACATCGCCGTATCTGTAGGCGGGAAAATCCTCTTTGGATAAATAAAGAAGGACGGTGCCCGTGGCCCCCCTCCACCCTTCCGCCGTCCTCACGGATTGAACTTCAGCCGCCACCTTCCAGGTACTGGCCTTTTCCACAGGATTTGCCGACAGCACGACCTTAGAAAACTCAATGTCGGATTGAACATGAACGATGTGATCCTCGCGCAAAATCTCCTTCTTTTTCAACACCTGTAAATATCCTGATACAAAAACTGCAAAGAGGCCAATGATACCGGCTATTACTTTCAGATTGCCAGGGGTGAAAAGCTTCTTGCCCTGAAAGGCAAAAGTCATTGCATAGGATAGGACCAATGCAAGAAATAGGACACTTGCAACATCGCTACTGAGAATGTCAGGAAAATAGATTGCCAAAGAGATACCGGAGATGAAGAACAGAACAATTCTGAGAAATGCGTAGGGTATCCAGCGGATCATAAAGAAAGTTAAAAAAATTCTGATGCGAACCGAAAATAGTTGCAATAACAAAACATGTCATGTAAAAAAAGGAACGTCACATAAGACCTGGGGACACCCTCACAGGTAGCGGGCACAAGTAATGATAGTCGGGCGACAATCTTCCGTGGCGGTCGGATATTTTTACCAGGATAGGAAACGACAACGGTAAGACGTGCGGGAAGCAGCGGGGAGTAAGCGGTTGAGATTTTGGGGAAAGGTGGGGAATATTCAATATTCAACTTCCACTGTTCAATATTCAGGTTTAGGAAGAATCCCGCCCATACGCGTCAAGAATATCGCGGACCAGTTTATGGCGTACAACATCCTTTTCGTTCAGCTCTACAAAACCGATTCCCTTCACGTCTTTTAAGATCCGCGCAGCTTCCTTTAAACCAGAATGCTGTTTCGCTGGAAGATCTATCTGAGTGGCATCACCGGTAACAATCATCTTGGATTCAGGTCCCATCCGCGTCAGGAACATCTTCATCTGCATAGGCGTAGTATTTTGCGCCTCATCCAACAAAATAAAAGCATTGTTCAAAGTGCGGCCGCGCATATACGCCAACGGTGCAATCTCAATGACCTCCCGTTCCATATAATACCTGAGCTTTTCAAATGGGATCATGTCGTTCAAGGCATCGTAAATCGGTCGCAGGTACGGATCAATTTTCTCCTTAAGATCACCAGGCAAGAAGCCAAGGTTCTCGCCCGCCTCTACTGCGGGGCGGGTGATAATCAGCTTTTTAACATTTTTATTTTTGAGCGCACGCACTGCAAGAGCGACCGAGATATAGGTCTTTCCCGTACCCGCCGGCCCAAGCGCAAAAACCAAATCGTTGTCTCTTACCAGTTGAACTAATTTTTTCTGGTTGACAGTCTTGGGCTTAATCGCGACACCCTTGGCGCCGTAAACGATCACATCCTCCGACAACACCTGCTGACTTTCGGGTAACATGATCTCCTGTTCACGGTCAATATATGCCTGAACATTTTCTTCTGTCACACGTCCATAGTTATGGTAATGATCTACGAGAGAATTGATGACATCATCAATCTGCACGATCTCAGCAGTTGGACCCTTAATGAAAATCTGATTTCCGCGGGATACAATCTTGCTTTTGGGAAATGCTGCGGTGAGCGTGTCAATGTTCTTATTCGCCGTTCCAAGGAAATCGAGCATTGAAATATTTTCGAGTGTAACAACTTTTTCGATCAAACTGAATTATAATATTATGTTAAACTTATGGTGTCAGAATAGGTATGGCATATCCTTAACGTATTGACTCAAACAAAGTTCATGGCAGGCTTCAACTCGCTTTAAAAATCGCTATTTTGCAAATCAAAAATATTAATTTTCGGGGATAAAATGCTCCGGAGCGGGCGGTAACAAACAAAATAGGTATCCCGGTAAACAAATCATGGCGATCATAACCTTACTTACTGACTCTGGCACCAGCGACCATTATGTGGCGGCAATTAAGGCACGAATCATCAGCATCAACCAGGCTATTCGTATTGAAGATATCACCCACGACATCAAACCCGGTGACATCGGTCA